>JAOUKH010000011.1 GCA_029882685.1 Cyclobacteriaceae bacterium | reverse complement strand
TATCGATACCAATTCCTCCACTATAAATCCATTGGTCAGAAAGAAGATTGTTCTGAACATAATTTGGATAGTTTTCCGCATACCCAAAGTCAAAAAATGTTTTAAAGTATACAGCGTAAGGCACTTTTTTAAACTGGTTGGGTACAAATCCAAATAGATTAAATTTTCCGTCAATTAAAGTTTTTTTAAATGTTGTTTTATTTAAAAAATAGTTAACTCCTTCAATAATATAAGTTTCGTAGCCGCGTACAAGTTTTGAGCCATATCCAAGTCCATGGAAATCGGAATATGGTTGATTACTAGGTGTGCTGAAGTATACATTGCTAAAATTAGACAAATAGAATTTCTTCCCTAAGTCGATGTGCTTAGCAAAAGAAGCATCAAAAGTGAATAGATTTAAATCTTTGAAAATACCAAAACCCTTTTGTTTAATGAGAATTTCTGTTTTATACCCTTTTAATGGGTAAGCAACAAAATCTCTTTTGTCTTGCCTAAATCTATAGCTTAATGAAAAATATTTTTGCTCTTGGCTATTATTATTAAAATATAGTGGGTTTAAAAGGTTGATTGAGTCATTAATTTTCGAATTCACATATCCTGCTCGGATTTCATGAAAGATATAAAATTGACCTCTGTGTGTATATTTTATGTCGGAACTGAATTGTTGATAAAGTATTTTTTCTGAGCTATGAACGAGAGGAATATGATCTTCTGTTTTATAAGCTTGGTTAATATGTTCCTTATAATTGACTTGTATTTGTACTCCATGCTTTTGAGTCCTATCAATATAAGGAATACTATATAAGACACCTAGCCTTCTTGTAATACCAAATTGAGCAATAAGTTTAAGTCTTTCATTTCTTCCACGCATGTTATAATGATTTAATCGTAGTCCATATTTAACACGATTAAAATCATGGTCACGATTTACCCACCAATCGTTAAAGTTCCTATCAATAAGCTCGAATATAGGTACAGGAAAAAAATACCAACGTTCTTCTACACGAACTACAATATCTACTTTATCAGGACTAAGTTCTAGAATAGTTAATGCAACGGTATTAAATAATCTAGTATTAAGTATTTTGCTTTCATCTTTCGTTAGTTGTAGTTGCAAATCAGGCAAATAGATAATTTGTCCTTTTTCTATACTCATCTCTCTTAAAATAATTTTTTCATGAGTTCTACGATTTCCGATAATGAAAATATTATCAATTTCAACGTAGCGATTTATAGTAGAGTCAACAGGGGTGGTAATAGAATCTATAGGAAGTTCTAAAGAGTCTGTAGGGATACCAGAGTTAAATATAGAGGAGAATATGGTAAGCAAAATTGCTAGCATTTCACAATACCATTAAGTTTCATGCATATATTCATAATAATAAAAAGTCATCATCATATTTCAATATCATGACATGAATGAGATTGCTATCATTGGGTATGTTCGAGTGTTGCTTTAGAGCTAAAAGAACGAACTAGTATAATAACACCTGCAATTATCAATGGAATACTTAGCCATTGCCCCATGTTTAATGGTAGGTTATCTTCAAAAGCAACCTGATTTTCTTTCAAAAATTCGTACAGAAATCGAAGGCCAAATAAAACAGAAAGAAATATACCAAATACCCTACCAGGTACTGTATTTTCTCTTTTTTGATTCCAAACCAAAAATAAAATTATAAATAAAATAAAAGAAGAAATGGATTCATAGAGTTGTGCTGGATGTCTGGATATACCTAATACATTTACATGTGCAGTAAATAGCCCTCTTTTTTGCTCTAATGAATATACCATTGGCTTATTAGAATCCTGATAAATATTATCCGAGATGTAAGAGTAGGTTGTGATCATTTTTTTAAAATGTCCGTCAATGTACCCTCTTATCTTAGCTTCATCGTAACCATTTTTGAAGGTGAGATGCATTTGTATAGGACGAAATCCCTGTTCACTTACCTCACCATCCTCCTTTGAATAGGAGATTTTTTCTATAGGAGACCCAGTTCCTGTAAAACTTTCTGAAACATTTCTAGCGAAAACTATACCATGGTTCATATCTGTGGGAATACCAACAATTTCTGAATTCATTAAATTTCCGAACCGGATAAAACAAGCAGTAATAGCTACAACAATTGCTACTCTGTCTAGCACTTGAAGGTAATTTTGACCTTTACGTTTAATTTTTGTGGCTTTAAACTTCCATTTTTTGAATGTGATGTCATAACGTGAATAAAGCCAAAGAGCTATTAATATGCCAATTCCACCGCCATGGCTTGCCAGCCCTCGTAGTCCTACAATCTTAAATTCTGGATAAAATTGAATAGGTGAAAACACTTCTAAAGGTCTTTCTAATAGCATATGAGGCTCATAGAAAAATACATGACCAAGTCTAGCACCAATTATTGTGGCTATAATCATGAATATTGTTAATGTATCAACATCTTTTTCATCTTTTCCTTCTTTGCGATAGACGTAATATAATATTTGCTGACTGACAATAAACCCCATGGCAAACAATAATCCATACCATCTCACGACCAAGAATGAAACAATTTGTGGGTCAACATTCCAAATAATAAAGCTCATATCTATTTCTAAAAATTATAAGGTTCAAATATGCCGGAATCAATCGGAAAAAGAAACAAACGGTAGCTGTTTTATTATTTTTTCGATTCCTAAATGGTTAGTAACTCTTTCAATTCCTCTTCAAAATTTCCTGATAGAATAGGAAACCTACACCATGATTTAGGGTCTACACTAAAATCATCTAAATGAAAAGCGGGAGCAGTGCGTTCTCTTTTCCATTGGTTTCTAGACCAAAGGCGATAGAATTTTTGAATGTATTGCACAAGTTGCTGTGAAGAAGTTAAGTTTTTATCTTTTAGTTTATTAAAAACTTCAATTGGACTTTGATGATTACCAATCGCCAATTTTTCAATTTCTACCATTATGGTGTATGGCATTAAATCATCTTCATCCGTTTGAGTGTGTTCTGAAGGTCGCAATTCTGCTGTAGGAGCTTGTTGGTTAACTAAGTTTAGACCAGTGTACCCTAACTTTTGCTCAGCCCAAACTAACCATTCACGTATAAATGGTTTATCTACACCAGCAATGGGTGCTATACTTCCACTTGTATCACCATCCATAGTGGCATATCCTACATCACCTTCACTGCGGTTAGAAGTGGTGATTAAAAGTTTATTTTCAATATTTGTCAACATCCAAATAATAGGAGAACGGGAACGTGCCTGAATATTTTGGAGAGATAAATCATCTTTTTCCCAGCTTAATTTTCTTCCCAGAGCATTTTCAATCTTTTCTGTGTAGATACTTACAGCCTCGTCTATTGTCCAATGATGAAATGTTGCACCTAGTGATTCTGATAGTTTTTTAGCTGCATTAAAAGTAGTAGATGACGAATTTATTGTTCCTTGATAGGCACAGGTAAGAAGTTGTGCAGTTATTTTTTTTTCAGTTGCCTCTATGGAAAGATCATCTGTTATTTCAATGTCCGTTCTTCCTATAGCTTTTAAAAATCTATTGGCACCAAGCGTATTAATTCCTGTTTTGATCATGTGCGCTACTAAAATGGTACAAGTAGCTGAATCTGCACCACCACTTAATGAAATCACGAAGCCTTTACTTTTGCTTTTCCGAAGATAATCGTAAAGTCCTAGTGATGCTGCTTTTGCAAATTCTTCGTTTTTAGATAGTCCAGATATTTGGGATTGATTACTATTATCATCTTCAAAATCAACAGTTGTTGCTACTAATGAGTAGCTGTTGAATGATAATAATTCATTAGTAGCAAGAAGTTCACCTTCTTTAGCAATCAAAATTTGGCCATCGTATATCATTTTCCCAGCTTCGTTGCCAAGAAGGTTAACAAACAGATAAGTACAATTAAATTTTTTTGAAGACTCAGTAAAAAGAATTTTTCTATTTTCAGGCTTCCCAAACGAAAAATGGCTAGCACTCAGGTTTAATATCAATTCAACGTCTCTTTCAATTAGATTGCAAGCAGGACGATCATTTACCCAAGCATCCTCACATATTTCAAATCCCGTTTTCACGCCATTTATGTTGTAAATAACATCTCCTATATCATAATTATTACCTGAATATTCGAATGATTGTATTGCGTCTTGTGGCCATGGGGTAAACCAACGGTATTCATAATGAACACCATCAGAAGGTAAATTTTGTTTTGCGGTAAACCCCAATAATTTTTTATTTTGAATAACAGCAACACAATTATATACCTTATTGTTTAATCTAATGGGTAACCCTACACATACAGTAATGTTATGGCATAGTGGTATTATTTCATCAAGTATTTGAAGAGCTTTTTTTGGTATCCAATCACTCAAAAATAAATCTTCGCATCCATATCCTGTAATGGTAAGTTCATTAAAACACAACAATTCAATATTTTGTTGCTGTGCTTCTAGGATAGCACTAGAAATGTTATTCAGGTTATTATCCCAATCAATAGGGGTTTGATTGAGTGCTGCTCCAGCAATTTTTAATGTCCTGCCCATTATAATAATGTCAATTTTTCACATGCTTTGGAAGCAGCAGCTTGTTCAGCTCTTTTTTTACTAGAGCCATGACCTTCTCCTACTACTTCGTCTTCAACGATTACATGTGCAGTAAATTCTTTGAAATTCCCTTTCGTTATTATTTTGTCAATTACAAAGTTTAGTGATTTACTTTCTTTTTGTGCCCATTCAATTACTATACTTTTAAAATTAGAGTCTGTATCAATTAATTCTTCCAAATCGAAATGTGGAATAAGTAATTTTTTAATTATAAATTTTTTGCAAAATTGATAGCCTCTATCAATATATACGGCTCCTATTACTGCTTCAAGGGTGTTTCCATAAATTGACTTATGTGATCTGGAGTAACGATTATTTTCGATAGAGATAATCGCATTAATGCCAATTTTTTTTGCCAATAGATTTAATGATTCTCTATTTACAATTTTAGAACGGGTTTCGGTAAGTACTCCTTCATCTTTAAAAGGAAATTTTTTAAAAAGATATTCTGCTACAACAGATCCTAAAATGGCATCCCCCAAAAACTCTAATCGTTCATTAGAATCTTTTATACCACCCGAATTAGTTTTAGCTACAGAACGATGACTAGTGGCTAAAACATAAAGTTCGATGTTAAGTGGTTTTACACCTACCATCGACTTTATGGATGCGATAAGTTTTTTTTCTTGTTCCGAAAATATTCTGAAAAAATTAATGAAGTGCCTTAATAATGCACGAATCACTACTCTTCAAGTTTTCTGAAAATTATTGAAGTATTGTGTCCTCCAAACCCAAATGTATTACTTAATGCCACGTTTACATTGCGTTTTTGTGCTTTGTTAAAAGTGAAGTTAAGTTTTGGATCTAGTGTGTCATCATCAGTAAAATGATTAATGGTTGGGGGCACAACTCCATTATTAATAGCCATAATACATGCAGCAGCTTCAATAGCTCCAGCGGCTCCTAATAAATGACCAGTCATTGATTTTGTTGAACTAATATTAAGTTTATAGGCATGTTCGCCAAAAACTTTCATAATAGCTTTTGCTTCTCCAGCATCGCCTAATGGGGTAGAAGTACCATGAACATTGATGTAATCAACTTCTTCTGGTTTAATATTGGCATCACGCATGGCATTTTTCATAACGTTATAAGCACCAAGACCTTCTGGATGTGGTGCTGTAATATGATGCGCATCTGCTGACATACCTCCACCAATGAGTTCAGCATAAATTTTTGCTCCTCTAGCTTTGGCATGTTCATATTCTTCTAAGATTATAGCTGCAGAGCCTTCGCCCAGTACAAACCCATCTCTTTCTTTATCGAATGGTCTCGATGCAGTTTCAGGAGAATCATTTCTTTCAGAAAGAGCTTTCATGGCGTTAAATCCTCCAAGTCCAGCTTCATTCACAGATGCTTCGGAACCACCAGTTATGGCAATGTCCATATGTCCCAATCTAATGTAATTCAGACTATCAATAATAGCATTTGTAGCTGAAGCGCATGCGGACACAGTTACAAAATTAGGGCCCCTGAAACCATATTTAATAGAAATATGCCCCGCACTTATATCCGAAATCATTTTAGGGATGAAAAAAGGATTAAAACGAGGATTACGATCATTCTTAAAAAAGCCCTCTACCTCATCTTGAAAAGTATTGATGCCTCCTATTCCAGACCCCCAAATAACTCCAGCTCTATCTAAATCTATTTTTTCTAAATCTAACCCAGAATTTTTTATAGCCTCATCGGTTGTAACCATGGCATATTGGGTGAAAGGATCCATTTTACGAGCCTCCTTTCGATCTAAATATTCAGTAGCATCAAAATTTTTAATTTCGCAGGCAAATTTTGTCCTGAATTTCTCAGGATCAAATCGAGTAATACGGTCAGCTCCACTAACGCCATTAGCAAGTCCTTGCCAATATTCATCGGCAGTATTTCCTATGGGCGTTAATGCGCCAATTCCCGTGACTACAACTCTTCTTAAAGACATAAAAAGAAGTATGTGAAAAAATTAATTTATTTTACGTTTTCTTCTAGGTAAGATATAGCCTGACCTACTGTTCCAATGTTTTCAGCTTGATCATCAGGAATAGAAATATTGAATTCCTTTTCGAATTCCATGATTAATTCAACTGTATCCAAAGAGTCAGCTCCAAGATCGTTCGTAAAGCTTGCTTCAGGAGTAACTTCAGATTCTTCAACTCCCAACTTGTCAATGATGATACTCTTTACTTTTTGTGCAATTTCAGACATTTTTTTACTTTTTAGTAGTTAAAATTCTCTGCAAAGAAATACATTTAAACTAATAATGTCAAACAATTTTTTTAAAGTTATTTTATCTGCTAAAAAGCACTATCCATCTAAGTAATTATTATTTTTGTATTTGAATTGTAAATTGGCGTGTAAAGCACACAATGAAAGAAATTAAACTTAAGACAAATGTAAGTTATGATTTCGATCTTTTTGGAATCACTTCTTCACATAAAGACTACAAGCTTGCGTGGCATATAAATAAGTCATTAAATGTAAGTTTAAATAAAGTAGAAGATTTTGTAGTAGACTTTAAAGAAGTAAAAAAATTGGTAGTAAGCTGTTTTGAATATAAAGAACAGGGAGTTATTATGAAGCTTTTAAGTAATAAAGCATATAAAGAAGATGGGCAACAACAAGATTTTTTAATACCAGAGCATAAACATTTTGATTTTTTTCTTCTTAGAGAGGGGCAAGATATTGAAGTGACGAATCTAACAAACAAACTGAAACAAATTAAAGGATTAGAATTTATCACTAAAATGGACATCATGAAATTGAGGTCGAGGGAAAACTTAATATTTTAAATTATGGATGAACAAATTGTTTTTAATAAAACCAAAGTAATTGCTACCGTAGGGCCTGCTTCAAACTCAAAAGAAATGCTCACCAAGTTAATCAAAGCAGGAGCGGATGTATTTCGATTAAATTTTTCGCATGGGACACACGAAGATCACAAGAAAGTAATTAATTTAATCAAGGAGATTAATGAGGAGTTGAACACTAACATTACCATGCTTCAGGATTTACAAGGGCCTAAAATTAGGTTGGGAGAGATGAAGGATGGAGTAAAAATAGTAGAAGGAGATGAATTTATTATTACTACTGAAAATATTATTGGTGACCAAAAATTGGCTAGTACAACATATACTTCTTTACCAAAAGATGTAAAATCAGGTGATAAGATATTAATAGATGATGGAAAAATAGAAATAAGAGTATCAAAGGTAGAGGGTGACAAGGTATTTACTAAAGTAGTATATGGAGGTCCAGTTAAGTCTAGAAAAGGGATAAACTTACCTCAGTCTAATGTGTCGGCTCCATCACTTACAGATAAAGATAAAAAGGATTTAGAATTTGGTCTTGATAACGATATTGAATGGGTAGCTCTTTCATTTGTTCGTAAAGCAGAAGATATTAAGTATTTACGAGAGTTAATACAGAAACGAGGTAAGTCAACTAAAATAATTGCTAAAATAGAAAAACCTGAAGCTTTAAAAAATGAAGATGAAATCATTGAAGCTTCTGATGCTATTATGGTAGCTAGAGGTGATTTAGGTGTTGAAATTGTGATGGAAGAAGTACCTATGGTGCAGAAAGAGTTAGTTCGTAAATGCAATGATGCTGCAAAGCCAGTTATTATTGCTACTCAAATGATGGAGAGCATGATTGAAAATGCTAGACCTACACGTGCGGAAACTAATGATGTAGCTAATGCTGTGTTAGATGGTGCTGATGCTGTAATGCTTTCAGCCGAAACTGCCGCAGGTAAGTATCCAGTTGAGGTAGTAAAAAGTATGGTTCGTACTATTAGTAATACAGAAAAACATGAACGCATCTATTTTAATCATGATTTACCTAATCCCGATTCCGAACATTATTATAACGATACATTAATTCTTTCGGCTTGTCGTTTAGCAAAAGCTACTGAAGCAAAAGCGATTACAGGAATGACATTTTCAGGCTATACGGCTTTTCAATTATCTAGTAATAGACCAAAAGCAGGTATTTTTATTTTTACACATAATCGACCATTATTAAAAACAATTAATTTGATATGGGGTGTGCGAGGTTTTTATTACGATAAGGAGGTTTCAACAGATGATACACTTTCAGATATAGAAAGGATATTGGTTGAAGCAGGGCATATATCTAAAGGTGATGTTCTTATTAATACGGCAAGCATGCCATTAAGAGCTAAAGGTAGAGCTAACACAGTTAAGATGAGTGTTGTTGAGTAGTTGGAGGTTTTTCGGGAGTAACTAATATTACTTCTTCTTTATCTACAACAACTGCCCCTGATGGTAACCCTTTGGGTTTCCGAACAAATTTCTTAGGGGTCACTATTACAGGACATAAAGATTCAGTTTTCCGCTTTGAATAAAAAGCCGCCCATTTGGCGGCTTTTTCTATTACATGCTTAGGAACGTTTTTACCTGATTGATGCTTAATGATCACATGAGACCCACTTACATCTTTGGCGTGTAGCCATAAGTCTTCTTTCCACGCTAATTTTTGTGTTAAAACATCATTGTTTTTTGCATTTTTCCCTATCCATATAGAAAAACCATCGAAACTTAGGTTATGATAAGGAAGCATTTCTTTATGGTTTTTTGAGCTTGATGATTGAAAGGATTTTTCTTTCAATAATTTACGAAGGTCTGATATGTTATCACAAGAAGAAATGGTGTTTAACCGTTCGGTGTATAGAGAAATATTTTTATTTTTTTTGGAGATAGCTTCTTTTAAATTCTGAATTTCAATTTTTTGATTTTTTGATTTTCTATAATAGTTTTCTGCATTTTTCTGAGGACTTAGTTTGGCATTTAACTTGATGATAATTTCTGAATTATCATAAAAATTTGTGAGAGAGACCTTGTTAACATGAAGGGGAATTTGATGTAAATTTGCCATGATGATATTAGCTAATATCTCATGATTAGTACTTTTTAAAATTTCTTCGAGCTTTTTTGAGGTTTTTATGATATAGTTTTCAGTTTGTTTTTTCTTTTTTTCTAGATAGCCTATAGCTTGTTTTTTTTCTTTATTAAAATGATTTGTACGTATGTATTTAAGGTAAAAAGAATTGATGGCTTCAATTGGAGATTGTACTTCTTCTTTGATTTCACCCATTTTCATCAACGATAAAGTAATGATACCATTACTTTCAATGATATAATAATTAGATTTATTAAACTCAGACAGTAAATTTTGTATACATTCCCATTGTTTATCCTGTTCTAGGGAGAGATAGTTGTTTGTTTTTAGATACTGTGCAGGCAATTTTCCAAATGTGGGGAATAATTTTATATAATTGGAATCATGTTGTATGAAAGCTTTAAAACTTTGATCAATTTCTCGGTCTAGTTCATCAATATTAATACTTAAATCTTGTTTCAGACTGTTTTTAAACAAGGAGATAACTGTATTTTTATTAAAAAGGATAATATTAGAACGATTTCCATGCATTTTGAAAAGTAATCTAAAATTCTCCTCTAATTCAACACTAAAACACCGTTCGTTCTTGAATTGTCGGATGGCAATTACTTTTTTATGAATTGCCACTTTAAATAAATTCACAGAATTTTTTCTAGAACGTTGAAATTCTTCTGTAAAATAAAGACAGCAGAAATCGGATTGTAAGTGAGCTTTTATGTAGAATGAAGTATTATTACCTACAAACCCCAAAATAAGTTCGTCCTTATTTTGACTAAAAATTTCAATTAATTCATAGCCTAAAAGGTTTTCTTCTAATTCTTTGCTTAGGTGTTTTAAGAAATAATAGTTGTTATGCACTTTAAACCTCTATTTTTAGCCCATCATATGCAAGGTAAACATTATTGGGAAGTGTTGCTTGAACATCAGTGTGTTTTCCCATTTTATGACTCATGTGTATTAAATAAGCTTTAGAAGGCTGAAGTTCAGCAATGATGTTAAGTGCTTCTTCAAGGTTATAATGTGATATGTGTTTTTCTTTTTGTAATGCATTCAGTACCAATACTTCTACACCTCTTAGTTTTTCTTTTTCTTTTTCAGAAATGTAATTGGTATCTGTTAAGTATCCGAAATTATTAATTCGAAAGCCATAAACGGGCAATTTGTAGTGCAATGTTTCTACAGGAATGATTTCAATATTATTTATTTTAAAAGGGTTGCCATCAAGTATATTCACACTCACTTGAGGAACTCCAGGGTATTTTATTTCTTCAAACACATAAGCGAATTCTTTTTTGAGCTGCCCAATAACAGAATCTCTAGCATAAATAGGGATATCTTTTTTTTGAATAAAGTTGAAACTACGGATATCATCCATTCCAGCAGTATGATCTTTATGCTCGTGGGTGTATAATATGGCATCAAGTTTATTGATGTTTTCCCTTAACATTTGTTGTCTGAAATCTGGCCCTGTATCAACTACAATACTAGTTTCATTCATATTAATGTGAATGGAACTTCGTAACCTTTTGTCTTTATAATCAAGGGATTGGCACACTGAGCAATTACAAGCAATTACAGGAACCCCTTGAGATGTACCAGTACCTAGAAATGTAATAATCAAAGGTTTAGTGTTGATTGTGATATTTCGGATACCAATTTTTTATTTTTTTCGCTGATGTTACTTAAATCAATATCCAAATTTGTAATTATATCTATTAAACAATTTACTTTACCTTCTGTAGTGAAGTACTTATTAACAATTACAATTTTTGTTTCTTTTAGAATGCAATATCCTGATTTGAAAGTTCCTTTTTCATATCTCAAAACATAATCCGATTCGGCAAGTACGTCTTCTAGTTTGCTAAGAAAATGATTTGAATACTTTATTTGCATTACTCGGTATACTTTTTCACAGCATTAACGAGGGCATCGTAATTTAAAGGTTTAATAAGGTGATCATTAATACCAGCCTCTTTAAAATCCTCTATTGAATAATTATGATAATTTCCAGAAATAGCAATAATCGGAGTTGACGATTTTTTACTATCACTAAGTGCACGGATTTGTTTAGTCAACTCCATACCATCAACACCAGGTAAATTGATGTCCATTAGAATAATGTCGAAATTATTATTATTGACTAAGTCCATCACCTTACTACCACTTTTTGTGCCAATGGTATCGTAATTTAAGGTGATCAATATTTTTTTTGTAAGCGTCTGAATTACAGAGCTATCATCGGCAATAAGAATTTTTTTACTCATCTAATGCAATATTTAATTTTTTTTCAACTTCAGTGTTAAATACACTGAGTTTCAAAGATAAACTTTTTAAATCGTCATGCAAAGTGGAAAAATCTCCTTTTTTAATATTTTGTTCTATTTTTCTAGATAGTTCAAAAAGGTCATCTCCTCCCAAAGTGCCTGAATTTCCCTTAATGTTATGGATAAGCCCACCTAATTTTTCATACTCCTCGTTTTTCAAGAGTTTTTTACATGATTTTAAGTCTGCCATTGTATCATGATTAAATTCAATTAATGATGCTTCTATGGTTTTAAAATCACTATAAGATATGAGCTGATTAATAGTGTCAATGTTTAGTGTTTGATGTTTTTTGTTTCTAGGTTTAATTTTTTCTGAATATTTAGTGGGAATGTCCTGCTGCCAATGTTCAATTAAACTGATGATGTCAGTAGCTGAAAATGGTTTGCCTAGATAACCATCAAATCCCCGATGAAGAAAGTTTTTTTTATCTTGATCAGATGAAAATGCAGTAACAGCAATAATTGGTGGACAGTTTGTGGTTAATAGATTCTTTATTTTAACCATTGTATCTACTCCATTTATTCCAGGAAGTTGGATGTCCATTAATATAATATCATATGTATTAGACTCTACCAGTTTTATAGCTTTAAATCCATCAATGGCTGTATCTACCCTATGATTTGCTTTATTGAGGATTTTCTTAGCTACCATTCTATTCACATTATTATCATCAACTAACAATACGCTAGAAGAAACACCTTGTATTAGGTCTTTGTTTTTCTGTATGGGAATTTTTTTCTTGGGCTCGCTGCTAGGTTTAGCTTTAAAAGTGAATGTAAATTTGCTTCCTTTTCCATAATCGGATTCTACACAAATCTCACCATTTAGTAGTTCTACTAATTCTTTGGAAATAGAAAGCCCTAGACCAGCACCTGAATAGTTTTTTGAATATGAATCATCAACTTGTGTAAAGCTTTTAAAAAGTTTAGTATGGTATTTTTTAGCAATACCTACTCCATTATCAATAACATCAATCTTTAATATGATGTTCTGACGAAGAATTTTTTCCACATTCACCTCTATAAATATTTTTTCATCTGGCCTACTAAACTTTATGGCATTAGAAAGGAGATTAGATAATATCTGTGACAATCGTGTTTCGTCAGTTTCGATATATGATGGAACTTTTTTATCTATTACGATAGAGACTGAAAGATTCTTTTTTTGTGCTTCCATTTGAAATAGAAGTTTTATTTCATTAAGAAGCTTAGAAAAGCTAATAATATTTTTGGCAGGCTTTACTTTTTTTGCACGAACCTTAGTAAGGTAAATGATATTATTCATCAGTTTAAGAAGAATTTCTGATGAATGCCGCATAGTTTGTAAATAAGTCAGTTGTTGTCTGTTTAACCCCGACTGCTCCATTAAATCCATTAAGCCCATAATACCATTCATTGGAGTTCTTATTTCGTGGCTCATATTAGCTAAAAACTGATCTTTAACTTTTAAAGCTTGTTCTGCTAATTCAACGGCTTCAATTAAATCATTTTTAGTTTGTACAAGTTTTGTAACATTTCTACAAATGCATTCGAGTCCTGTGGGCTTACCTTTTTTATTGAATAAGAAACGAATATTACATATACAAGGAATAATGTCTCCAGATTTACTAGTAATCTCAATTTCAAAATTTTTGATGTTTTTCTGAATCAGAAGCGTTTTATATAAGCTTTTAGTTCGAGAATTATAGAGATAATAATTGGTAACATTTTTGCCAATAACTTCTTCTATATTATGTCCAGTAATGTCTTTTACGGATGGGCTTAGCATAGTAATCTTGCCTGATAAATCACACCTTACATAAAGATCAAGAAATGATTCAAAGATATCTTTATAAATGCTTTCTTGATGCGAAATTTCGCCCATTTTTATCTGGTATTCAGTCAATTATTAATATTTAATATTGAAATTAGAAAATAATTTTATCACGACAAAATCAAAAGATAAATATATCTATTTGTGAAAAACAGATTGCAACAATACGTTTAAAATGTGCTAGTTTTGTTTTTTATGTCAGGAAATAAACAAAAAGTATTGTTATTAATTGTAGGACCTACAGCTGTAGGAAAAACAAAACTATGTGTGAATTTAGCACAAGAACTTGACACGGTTGTTTTATCAGCAGATTCTAGGCAGTTTTTTAAGGAGATGAGCATTGGGACTGCTAAACCTTCATTAATGGAAATGGGCGGTGTTACCCATTATTTTATTGATAATAAAAGTATAGTTGAAGAATACAATGTAGGTAAATATGAAAAAGAAGTATTATCAGTTATCGATGAAGTTTTTTCATCTAAACAGATATGCTTACTAACAGGCGGTTCAGGATTATATGTAGATGCAGTATGTAATGGAATTGACGAAATGCCAGAAGTTCCACAGTCATTACGCAAACAGTTAAATCATGAGCATAAACAGTTTGGCCTTGATAAATTGGTAAAGGAGTTGAATAGATGTGATCCTGAATATAGCAAGATAGTAGATACTAAAAATGCTCAACGGGTGATTAGGGCTTTAGAAGTTTGCCGATTAACAGGAAAAACGTATACCTCTTTTCGAAAAAAAAAGATAGCCTCTCGCCCATTTCAAATTATTAAAATTGGCCTCAAACGAGATAGAGAAGAATTATACGAGCGTATAGATAAGCGAATGGATGATATGATTGCACAGGGACTTTTTGAGGAAGCACAAGATTTAATTCAATATCGCCACCATAATGCATTACAAACAGTAGGATACAAAGAAGTTTTCGATTATTTCGATGGACTTTATGATAAGAAAGAAGCTATTCGATTGCTAAAACGGAACTCAAGACGTTATGCCAAACGCCAAATGACATGGTTTGGAAGAGATGAAAAAATAAAATGGTTTCATCCTGATAATATAGATGTTATTAAAAACTATGTTAGGGAGCAAATGATAAATTTAAAATGAAAAAAGTTTTAATTATCACATATTACTGGCCTCCAAGTGGGGGGGTAGGTGCACAAAGGTGGCTTAAGTTTGCGAAATATTTGCGAAATCATGGGTGGGAGCCTATCATCTTTACACCCGAAAATCCAGATTTTGATGTAAAAGACTTGTCTGGTGAAATAGATGTTGCCAATGATATGGAAGTGTTAAAGTTACCTATCTGGGAACCTTATCAATTATTTAAAACCCTAAAAGGAAAGAGTAAAAAAACCAAATTAAAACAGGGCCTCGTTCTGGAGAGCAAAAATAAAACACTATTAGATAAGATTAGTATTTGGCTTCGTGGAAATGTACTTATTCCAGATCCAAGAATATTTTGGTTGAAGCCAGCTACCAAGTTTCTGGATGATATTATTGAAAGTAAAGCTATTGATGTTGTGATCTCTACAGGTCCCCCACATAGCATGCACCTTATTGGGTTAAAAATACGACAAAAATACAATGTAAAATGGATAGCAGATTTTCGCGACCCTTGGAGTAAATGGGATTTGCTGGATAAGTTAGGAACATCATACTTGGCGAAGCTATGGCACAGAAAGCTTGAAAAAAAAGTTTTACAGAAAGCAGATTTAGTATTAACTGTAAGTAATAGGTTAGCTAAAAGTTTTATGCAACTAGGTGCTAATAATGTTGAGTATATTACTAATGGATATGATGAAGAGGATTATTTTGAACGAAAAGAAATTAAACCATCAAAATTTGTGCTAAGTCATGTAGGCTTGCTTAATGAGATGAGAAACCCTGTGTTATTATGGCAAGTATTGGAAGAGCTTTGTCAATCAGATAGTGAGTTTGCTTCCAATTTTGAATTTAGATTGGGAGGGATAGTGAGTGGCTCAATAGTTGAAAAAATCGGTAATAGTGATTATCTAAAAAATAATGTTGTTTTTATAGACTATATACCTCATCAACAAATTTATGATGAATATTCTAAGGCATCATTACTTCTACTCATAATAAATAATACAGATAATAGTCAATGGATTTTACCTTCAAAATTATATGAATATATTTATTCTGGTCAGCCAATACTGATGCTGGGGCAGTTGGAAAGTGATGCTGCTGATATTATTTCTACTTTTGAAAGTAGTATTGTTGTAGATTTTGAGGATAAAGAATTGCTAAAATCAGCAATTCTTCATTTTTATTCACTATTCAAAAAAGGTCATCATATAAGTAATACTGATAATGAAAAGATTGAAAAATATTCACGTAAGTATCTTACTCGTGAGTTAGCAAAGTTAATGGATGATCTTACAGATGGCAGGTAGTATTGAAAACCTTAGGCTATGGTATTTGTGCTGTCTTTGAGAAATCACTATAAAAAAAAGCATAAAATTTTTCAATTTTATAAACCAAGACTCTTTATCTAAGAGATACTAAGTAATAATTATATTTGTGATTAAAATTAAAATATGAATAAGGTACGTTTGGCCATAGTAGGTATTGGCAATATCGGGAAAAGGCACATTGCAGTGATTGATGCTGATCCGAATACAGAGTTGTCGGCTATATGTGACATTGACAAGGAAAAATGTCAAAAACAATCAGATTTATATAATGGCATCCCGATGTATACAAATTTCATAAAAATGCTTGATGAAATTGATGCGGATGTAATTAGTATCTGTACGCCACATTTTTTACATAAATCCATGACTTTAGAAGCTGTTGATAGAGGCTACAACGTATTGGTGGAAAAACCAATGGCACTTAAAGTAGATGACGCACAAGAAATGATTAGTGCAGCTCACAAAAATGGAGTGAAACTTTTTGTGGTAAAGCAGAATCGATTTAATGTACCTGTAAAATTAGTGAAAGAGGCTATTGATGAAGGCAAGTTAGGAAAGATTTATATGGTGCAATGTAATGTTCTATGGAACAGAAATACTGAATATTATTCGCTGTCTGATTGGCGTGGCAATAAGGAAAAGGAGGGAGGAGCGTTATTTACACAGGTAAGTCATTTTATTGATTTAATGATTTGGATATTTGGTGATGTGATAGAAGCTAAGTCAAATATTGATACCTTAAAACATGATATTAATGTAGAAGACAGTGGTGTTGCAACTTTAAAATTTGATTCAGGTGTGATTGGCTCAGTGTTGTGGACTACTTGCGTTTATAACAAAAACCATGAAGGCAGTATTACGATAATCGGAGATAAGGGTACGATTAAAATTGGAGGACAATACTTAAATAAAATAGATTTTTGGGATGTAGAGTCTTACCCATTACCAAATAATATCAACTTTGTTGATTTACCAAATAATTATGGTAAATACCAAGGTACTAGTTCAAACCATGATAAGGTGATTAAAGAACTTGTGAAGGATATGAATAATCAATCAGGTAAAACGGTACAAGGTGAAGAAGGAATAAAATCTATTGAAGCAATACAAATGATATATGATAATGCCAACAATTAAAAAAGCAGCGATTAAAGACGTTAATTTTGGTGAAGGGGTAACTTATGTAGAACCTGTAAATTTGTATGGATGCAGTATTGGGAATAAATCTTTTATTGGACCTTTTACAGAAATACAAAAGGATGTTATAGTTGGAAAAAGATGTAAAATTCAGTCGCATAGCTTTATATGTGAATTAGTAACTATAGGCGATGATTGTTTTATTGGTCATGGAGTTATGTTTATTAACGATTTATTTTCTAAAGGTAGTCCTGCATATGGAGAGGAATCGTTATGGAAACCCACATTAATTGGCAATAATGTTTCTATTGGAAGTAATGCAACTATTTTGCCAGTATCCATATGTGATAATGTGGTGATCGGTGCAGGGGCAGTAGTGACAAAAAATATTGAAAAACCTGGAATTTACGTTGGAAATCCAGCAAAATTTTTAAGAAGCATATAATTGTAATGAACGTACCTTTTGTTGACCTCAAAGATCAATATCAATTGATAAAAGAGGAAGTTGATAAGGCTATCTCTAGCTGTTTGGAAAACACATCTTTTGTAGGAGGAGAAATTATTCAAAAATTTGAAACCGAGTTTGCTACGTTTTTGAATGTAAAACATTGTGTAGGGTGTGGTAATGGAACAGATGCTATTGAATTAGCATTGCAAGTTGCTAATATTGGTAAGGGAGATGAAGTAATTGTACCTGCATACAGTTGGATTTCTACTTCGGAGGCAGTTTCAACAGTTGGAGCTAAGCCTGTATTTGTTGATATTAACCCACAATATTATACGATTGACGTTTCTAAAATTGAAGAGAAAATAACCCCTCTAACTAAGGCAATTATCCCAGTGCATTTTTATGGGTTGCCTGTCGACATGGACGGAATTATGCAACTGGCAAATAAACATAATCTAATAGTAATCGAAGATTGTGCACAGGCACATGGCGCAGAATATAAAGGTAAGAAAGTAGGAACATTTGGTGATTTGGCATGCTTTAGCTTTTATCCTGGAAAAAACCTAGGTGCTTATGGAGATGCTGGTGCCGTGGTGACTAATAATAAAGATTTAGCAGAGAAAGTGCGTATGGTTGCCAATCACGGACAAAATGGAAAACATAACCATATTGTGGAGGGGAGAAATAGCAGGATGGATACGTTGCAAGCTGCAATTCTTTCGGTGAAATTACGCTATTTAGATAAATGGACAGACCAACGCATAAAAAATGCCAATTTATATATTGAAAAACTTAAAGATATAGAGGTAATTACACCAAAATTACCTGAAAACATAAAACATGTGTTCCATCTTTTCGTGATTCAGGTGAATGATCGCGACAATGTAATGAAGGCGTTGAAAGAAAAAGGAATAGGTTTTGCTTTACATTATCCTGTGGCTTTGCCTTTCTTAAAGCCTTATATACATTTGGGGTTTACTGCTAACGACTACCCTGTATCACATGCATTTTCTCAAAAATTATTATCTCTTCCCATGTATCCTGAGTTATCAGAGAAGCAAATTGAATATGTTTGTGAGTCGTTAAAAGTAGAGTTATAATTATTTGTTAAGGATACTAAATAGCTGATCTAAATTAGGTGCTATTATTATCTCAGTTCTTCTGTTTTTTTGTTTGTCCTCGGTAGTTTCATTGTTGGTAATAGGTGAAAATTCTCCTTTACCAGCTGCAACAACCTGATTTTGAGTTACACCTGATTTAGTTAAAATTCTTACAATCGAAGTTGCTCTTAATACACTTAAATCCCAATTATCTTGAAGGTATTTTTGGTTGCCTGAAATTGGAACATTGTCAGTATGACCTTCTACCATAATTTCAATATTGTTTTGGTTTTTGATTGCCTTAGCAAGTTGTTGTAAAGCTGTTACTCCTTTGCTGTCAACAACAATGCTTCCTGACTTGAACAAGAGTTTCTCAGCCAATGAAACATACACTTTGCCATTTTTCATTTCTATAGTTAAATCACTACCTTTAAAATTAAGCAATGCATTAGTAATTTTATCTTTTAGCGAACGAGCAGCACGAGCTTCCTTAGCAATAATTTCTTCTAGTTCTAACACTTTTTTCTCTCTCTTTTCCAGATCAGCATTAAGTTGCTCATTTAGCTTGCGAGTTTTTTCTAAATTATCTTTAATAACCAACAAACTCTTTTGCTGTTCTGCTAAATCACTACTCAATTTTCCACTATTGTTTAATAAGTTGTTGTAGTGAGTATTTAATTGCTCATGTTCAGATCTTAACTCATTAAGTAATTTTGATGTGGATCGTATATTTTTCCCCAGCCTTGCAGTGTCTTTATTTAGTTGAGTTGTGATTGACTGTAGGCTATCTCTACTTGAATAGGTGGTTAATAATTTATCATCACATTCCTGAAGTTTGCTTTCTAGTTTTAATTTTTCAGCAAGCAACTCATCATATTTTTTTTGCATTACACAGCCAGATGCAAAAAATATAAGCAAAAGAAACCCTAAGTTTTTCATGATAGTGTTGAATTGTGTTCGAATGATAAAATTTCTGCAATATAAGCATGATCGTTTTAAATGTGAACAATAAACAATTGTTTACATCATTATGGCTAACAATGTTGTGATATTCTCTATTTTTGTTAAAAGTTTTCTCTTAAAATATAGTGAATAAATCAATTGAGAATAGTTTACAGTCTGATCTGGAAAAACGAAGACTGAATGACAGTTTTCGTAAATTATCTTGCTCGAAAGCAGAGGTTGATTTTTGTTCTAATGATTATTTAGGTCTATCCAACTCTATAGAGCTAAAAGAAGAAATCGACCGTATTTTAGTTTATCAAAAAGAATATAGTGTAGGATCAACAGGATCTAGGTTACTCTCGGGAAATAGTATTTTTACTGAAACCACTGAAAGTTATTTGGCTAAAATTTTTAAGGGAGAAAAAGCCTTGTTATTTAACTCAGGATATAATGCGAATTTGGGACTTTTGTCAAGTGTGCCGAAAAGAGGGGATGTTGTTTTATATGATGAGTTGTCACACGCTAGTATAAAAGATGGCATAAGGTTAAGTATGGCTAAAAAGATAATGTTTAGGCATAACGATCTACAGGATTTGGATTTAAAGTTAAGCCGTACTAATTCGGGTAATAGGTTTATTGTTGTAGAATCGATTTACTCGATGGATGGAGATCGTTGTCCATTAAAAGAGTTAGTAGAAATTGCAAAAAAGCATGAAGCACACATTATTTTGGATGAAGCACATAGTACAGGAGTAATGGGTCATAAAGGTGCAGGGATGGCCATAGGTATGGGGCTAGATGCTAATATTTTTGCACGAATATATACTTTTGGGAAGGCCATGGGAGTTCATGGTGCTTGTGTTGTGGGAAGCACTACTTTAATTAATTATCTTATTAATTTTTCCCGTTCCTTCATATATACTACAGCATTACCTTTTCACTCTGTAGCTTCAATTAGAGCTTCTTTTGATATTTTGGGTAAGAATATAAAATGGCAACATGACTTAGATGAAAAAATAAAATATTTTATTTCATATTTTAATAAACTTTTCAGCAGTAGTTTGGAAAGGACAAAAAGTGAAAGTGCTATTCAAAGTATATTAATATCAGACAATATTCGTGTTAAAAGTATAGCAAAATACATTAACAAATGCGGGTACGATGTAAGACCCATACTGTCGCCAACAGTAAAACAAGGTCAGGAGAGAATTAGAATATGTTTGCATCGCTACAACTCCAAGGGAGAAATTGAAGGGATGTTGAATGCTTTAAAAGAAGGAATGCTATGAAATATTTTGTAACTGCCATTGATACCGATAGTGGCAAAACATTAGTTTCGGCAATATTATGTAGAGCTTTAAAAGCTGATTACTGGAAGCCAGTGCAGGCTGGAAGTCCTACGGATAGTGATCAAATTAAGAAGTGGTGTGCAGGAACTAAAATACATGCTGAAACTTATTTATTGAACACACCTGAATCTCCACATGCAGCAGCTAAAAAAGAAAAAATCAAAATCGAGTTAGATCAATTTTCAATTCCTGAGTATAAAGAAAATTTGATTATTGAAGGTGCAGGAGGGCTAATGGTGCCTTTAAATGATGATGAATTAATGATCGACCTGATAGAAAAATTAGATATTGAAGTAGTCTTAGTATGTAATTTGTATTTGGGAAGTATAAATCATAGTCTGTTGAGTATTGAAGCTCTACAAAAAAGGGGAGTTCAAATAAAAGGTGTTGTATTTAATGGAGACGCTAATAATGAGAGTGAAGAAATTATTTTAAAATATGCTAAAGCACCCTGTTTGCTTCGAATTAAAAAAGAACATCAAATTAATGAAGAAATCATTGGTCAATACGCTGAACAACTTTTGAAAAAATTATAAAATGAGTGATTATATTACTAGAGATAAAGAATCTATCTGGCATCCTTTCACACAACTTACAAGCCCTATTGATCCTATAGCAATTACAGAAGCCCAAGGAATTTATTTGCATACCGAAGATGGTCGCAAAATTATGGATGCAATTTCATCGTGGTGGGTGAATTTACATGGGCACTCTAATCCTCACATCGCCAATGCAATAGAAAAGCAAGCCAAAACACTTGAGCATGTTATTTTTGCGGGGTTTACCCATGAACCTGCTATAACTCTTGCTGAAAATTTGCTATCAATTCTTCCATCAAACCAATCAAAAATATTTTATTCAGATAATGGTAGTACAGCTGTAGAAGTTGGTCTAAAAATGGCTTTTCAATATTGGCACAATCAGGAAATTGAGAAAAAGAAAATGATAGCCTTTAATGGGGCTTATCATGGAGATACATTTGGAGCTATGGCAGTAGGAGATAGAGGCGCATTTAGCGCACCATTTTCTCCGTTTCTTTTTGATGTTGCTTTTGTGGATTGTCCAAATAAAATTAATTATGAAGAGATTCTGTTTCAATTTAAAAAGTATGTTGATTCAGGTGATGTAGCCGCTTTTATATTCGAGCCACTGGTGCTAGGTTCTGCAGGTATGTTAATGTATGATGCAGAGTATTTGGATGAAATGATTGAATATGCTCAATTGCATGATGTCATTTGCATTGCCGATGAAGTTTTCACAGGTTTTGGAAGAACGGGTAAATTATTTGCTTCGGATTATCTAAAGAACAAACCAGATATTTTTGCTTTATCAAAAGGACTAACAGGAGGTACAATGGCTTTGGGAGTAACCAGTTGTACTGAAAAAATAATCGAAGTCTTTCGATCTAATGATATATTAAAAACTTTTTTCCATGGGCATTCATTTACGGCTAACCCAATTGCCTGTGCTGCATCCAATGCTAGTTTTGATTTGTTAATGAAAGAGGACTGCCAAAAGTCAATAAATAAAATTTCTACTTGGCAAAAGGAAGCAGGTCATAATTGGAGTGCGCATAACAAAATAAAAGAAGTAAGACAATTAGGAACAATTCTAGCTTTAGAATTGGATACCTCCGATGCTAGTTCTTACGTAAATGAAGTGAGACATCGTCTGTATCCATTTTTTCTAGAACGAGATATTTTATTGCGTCCTCTCGGAAATGTTATATATGTTCTGCCTCCATATATTATCACCAAACCAGAGATTGAAAAAGTATATTCAGCAATTAACGAATTACTGAATAGTGATATTGTTTAGTCTAGTTTAATTGCTAATTCCTTCAATTGTTCTTCGCTAATTGGTGAAGGAGAGTCAATCATAATATCTCTACCCGAATTGTTTTTTGGAAAAGCAATATAATCACGAATAGAATCAGAACCACCAAAAAGAGCACATAAACGATCGAAGCCAAAAGCAATTCCGCCATGTGGAGGAGCACCATATTCAAAGGCATCCATTAAGAAACCAAACTGTGCCTGTGCCTCTTCATCAGTAAACCCTAAATGTTTGAACATTAGTTTTTGAGTACCTCTGTCATGAATACGAATGGAGCCACCACCAACTTCAACACCATTAATTACCATGTCGTAAGCATTGGCTCTAACTTCTCCTGGATTAGCATCTAACTTGTCCATATCCTCAGCCTTAGGAGAGGTAAAAGGATGATGCATAGCATGAAAACGTTTCGTTTCCTCATCCCATTCTAAAAGAGGAAAATCTACCACCCAAAGTGGAGCAAAAGTATTTTTGTCTCTTAATCCTAATGCAGAACCCATATGAAGACGTAGTTCATTAAGGGCATTTTGCGTGTGTCTGGTATCACCCGAAAGTACCAATAACAAATCACCAGGCTCAGCCCCCATTTTATCCGCCCAAGCTTTAAGATCATCCTGAGTGTAAAATTTATCAACTGATGATTTGAATGCTCCATCAATGTTACCTGCCTGTTCGGCAGACAGGTATTTGACATAAACTAAACCTTTAGCACCTATTTGAGGTCGCCTAACAAAATCAGTAAGTGCATCCAACTGTTTTCGTGTATATTCAGCACAGCCTTTAGCATTAATACCTACTACTAATTCGGCACTATCAAATACATTAAAGCCTTTATTCTGAGCCACATCATTTAGCTCAGTGAATTTCATTTCAAACCTTGTATCGGGCTTATCAGAACCATAGAGTTTCATGGCATCGGCATAAGACATTCGAGGCACTTCGTTTAACTCAATACCCTTCACGTTTTTGAACAAGTGTTTTACCAAACCTTCAAAATTGTTATATATATCTTCCGCATCAACAAACGACATTTCACAATCAATTTGTGTAAATTCTGGCTGCCTATCAGCACGTAAATCCTCATCTCTAAAACACTTTACAATTTGAAAATAACGATCAAACCCTGAGACCATCAACAATTGCTTAAAGGTTTGTGGTGATTGAGGAAGTGCATAAAACTCTCCCGAGTTCATACGAGAAGGAACAACAAAATCACGAGCTCCTTCTGGAGTAGATTTAATTAATACTGGAGTTTCTACTTCTATGAAGTCTTGACCAGAAAGGAAGCTTCTTATCTGTTGCATCATCACATGACGTAGCTGAAGCTTTTCACGAATTACAGTTCTTCTCAAATCCAGATAGCGATACTTCATTCTCAAATCTTCACCACCATCGGTTTCATCTTCAATAGTAAAAGGAGGTGTTTTCGATGAATTTAATATTTCAATCTTATTTGGTTTTATTTCAATATCCCCAGTAGGAATTTTATTATTTTTAGCAAAGCGTTCCGCTACAATCCCTGTAGCTTTTATCACATACTCTCTACCTAAATTTTTGGCAGATTCAACTATTTCAGGAGCTGTGCTGCCTTCTTCAAAAATTAATTGAGTAATGCCATATCGATCTCTTAAGTCTACCCAAACCATTCCACCCTTGTTACGTACTTTTTGTACCCAACCACTTAGGGTTACCTCTTTTTCTACATCAACAATTCGTAATTCTCCGCAAGTATGTGTTCTTAGCATTATGATTTTATTTTTAAAGGCGCAAATTTATTACTTTTAGTTAATACTAGATAGTGATTGGAGATAGTTTTTAGTTTATGGGCTAAGGTTTTAAGGGTTACTTGTTGTAGATGTCTTTATTTTAATCTTCCCATCTTTGTTCCAATAATCTGCCAGTCTTTATATCTTGCACCTAAATGAAAGAAATGAAAAAAATAGTTATAGCATTAGTACTTCTTCCTTTACTAAGTTTTCAAAACGTGGGTAAATTGGTAAAAACAAAATTCACTGAGAATATTAGTGGACTTATACCTGAAAATTTTTTTGTAATGACACAAGGAGATATTATTAGAAGAATACCCTCATCGCAAACACCATTGGCTGCATATACAGATGAAGCAAGATTAATGGATTTTTCCATTAATGTGTCGGTATCAAAATGGAAAAAAGAAGATATTAATATTGCAAAGGATTTCTTTAAGGCGAGTGTATTTAATTTATACGATGAAGTGAATTTGCTAAAGGAGGAGATGAAAATAATTAATGGGAAAGCTTTTGCCGTATTTGAATTTGAGTCGCTTTTAAAAGGAGATGGTGTAAGTCAAAAGAACTTAAGGAAATACACCTACATACAATACACTATTCAAGGGAATAATGCCTATGTGTTTTCCTTTAACTCACCTTTACAGCTAAAGAAAAAATGGCAATTAGCTGCTACTGAAATGATGGATAATGTTAAAATGAAATAATGTTATCCGTACACAGCGATGAGCATTTTATGAAAGAAGCTATTCGTCAGGCAGAAATAGCTTATGAGAAAGGGGAAGTACCTGTTGGGGCGGTAATAGTTGCTGACAACAGGATTATTGCTCGAGCACATAATCAGACCGAACAATTAAATGATGCTACAGCCCATGCTGAAATGCTAGTGATAACAGCGGCCGAAAATCATCTTGGCACTAAATATTTAAATGAATGCACTCTATTTGTAACACTTGAACCTTGTGTAATGTGTGCGGGAGCACTTTACTGGGCGCAATTAGGGAAGGTAGTTTTTGCAGCTCAAGACGAAAAAAGAGGGTATAGCCTCCATGAGAAAAATTTATTGCACCCTAAAACAAAAGTTGAAAAGGGAAAGATGGAAAAAGAGGCATCTAAATTGTTGAAAGATTTTTTTAAAAATGTAAGAATAGATTAACAGTTTTCACTCATGAAGACTATAGGTAATTTTTTGACTAAACGAAGAGCTTAAAAGCTGAATTGAATACCATTTGTTAGTGAGTAGTTATACTTTTTGATAGGTATAATAGGTGCAAAATCATATTGTAAACTTAAGGAAGTTATAAATGAGAGTATATCGGTGATTTTTGCACTAAAGTGTGTGTTGTTGATGAGTCGGTCTCTCCAAATATTTTTCTGAATATCCTTTCCTCCTTGATAATAGGTAATAAAATTTAAAGTGACTTTACTATTGAAATTAAATTTTGCCCGAAGGTAATTGGTTGTTTTGAGTATCTCTTTAGTAATAATTTGATCTTCAAAATCAGGGTTTTTCCACCGTTCTAATTCATACATTGCCCCAGTACCTATATATAAATGCCCTTTTTCATTGTCAATAAGATTTAAACGTAAACCTGCACCTCCAAGCCAACGTAATGGCATATTTCTGCCCTCATCATATTGTGCTTGAGTAAATGTTTCGTAAGAAATTTTATTTTTTCGATACCAATTAATTCTAAAATGGGAGTAGCCTGTGCTTACAAAAGGGCCTCCTGTTGAGGAAAAATAGTTGAGTTTGTTGATAAAAATGTAGGCATGCTGTTTGCCAACATAAATCATATCTGCCTTTGAATCTAGACCTTTAAAAATTATTTCTTCATCCTTTTTTGAGCTTTGATTATTAATATTGAATTTAAAACTGACGCTTCCAGCTATAAAATTTGAAGAATCTGAATTAACGTTAGCATTGTCAACTGTAAGAATTTGAGCTGCTAATATTCGAAAAGTAAAAATAAACAGGAGAATGAATAGATGGCGCATGAGTCTGCTTTTCTAAATATTTTATGGTATTTGGATAATATCAGTTAGTAAAATTATCATTTTGAATAAGATGGAACTATTTAACTTGTATATTTGTCCTCTTTTTAGGCAAAAGAGCCTAAAAATAACAACTGGGGTCGACCGGTATTGACAGGACGAGTGGTTGCGTATGTAAGCATGCAGGCTCATAGGGTGAGAGCCTTGAAAGATGACTCTATATTTTACTTGGCGAAAATAACTACGCCATGGCAGCATAATCTTAAACTTAGTTTAGGATTTGCGTTTGGGTTGAGCTAATAGTTCCCCAGCCATCATCCCTCCCGACTTCTGTTTTGTGAGTTGGGGTTTAGGGGTGTCGTAATGCAAAACTAGCCATAATAGCGTTATGATATTTTGGTGAAACTAAAGTAACTAAGGTTGTACTTGGGTGTCTTTCTCCGGGTATTTCCCGACAATTAATGAAAGAATAAGCATGTAGAAGATACGACAGTTACCTTCTCTGGACGAGGGTTCGAATCCCTCCGACTCCACTACGATAATCCGTAATTATTCTGAAAATCAGATAGTTACGGATTTTTTATTTGCATTAGTGCCGACATAGTGCCGACATTTTACTAAAAAACTTTTAGGATTTCACTTTTTGAATTTTACCCCGTAATCGTTTTGATGTACTTTATATTCCTTATAAAGTTGGATGAAATTATTTACACCTAAAGTAAAAAACAGGACAAAAATAATTATTAAGAAATAATCAGGAATAATAAGAATTGATATTGCAATTATTATGAAAATAATTGCCCAAACAATATCTGGTAGACTATCTCTTAGAAATGACTTACGTCTATATTTTCTTAATAATTTTCCATGTGTTTTTTCAAAACGTGTCTTACCGAGCAGAGTCAACAATTTGTAATGAAATGCCCAATCTAAATACCCTAGTTCTTCAGGATAAATAAAAATAGTCGGTTTACCATTCTTGAGATAAACGTTTATCTTTTCATTGATGTTATTTTTATCTTTTTCACTTTGATGCCACATACCAAAGTATTCCAAATAAACATCAAAATCAACTAGATAGTAATCGGCTACTCTATGACTCTTATGATCATTTTTAAGGTTACTTAATTTTACCTGCCTTTTAAATTTGTAGCTTTTATCCTCTAAAAAAAATTCAACATATTTTTCTTTTGGTGTGGGCGAATAATCTTTATCATTTGTTTCTATCATAATCTATTAAGTATAATTCCCTACAAGCGAGAGTGGAAAAAAAATTTTTGGCAATTCTGTCAATAAAAATATTGTATAGTTTATATCATTTGGCTTATTCTCTCTTTTCCTTTTTAAAAAAGTTGACGTGCTTGTTTTCAAACTCTTCCCATGAATTAATATCATTGAATAGAGAGTTGATGTTCATGTTATTCTCTCTGTGTATATGAAATCCGATAGTTCCATTTAGTCTATGTGAAGCTTAATATCCGACTGCTAATTATTTATTTTATTAAGATTTGAATAAATAATAAATCATTAATATATACATTTAGATACACAAATGTATATATTAATGATTTAGTAGTATAAATATAGTTTTCAAATGTCTATTATGGATTGTGAAATGACATGGATTTGAAATATAGACACAAGAGAATAACTACATGACAATTTCTTTTAAAAATTCTTTAGATAAGTTCGGCTATAAAAGAAATAAGGGAACAAAAAGCACCTATAACCATTTGTTAGCGAGTATATAAATAAACCGAAAAACTATGTGGGAAATAATACCAAAAATCACAACTCCGCTCGCTTTAATTGCATATGCTATAGGAGCATTTATTTATTATAGAATTAATAAGACGAATTCTGATAAAGAAAAACTTTTAAAAGTTCCAGAGGGCGACCAAGCCAAATTAATCACCACTCTTGAAGACAAATATTTTCTTAGTGACGATAACTTGACTAGAAGTCAGAAGTTTGAATTACTAAAAGAAACCCTTACTCTAAAATCTAAGCATAAAACTAAACTTCTGTATCTGTATGGCTTTATGGGGATTCTTTTAACTGCAATAACAGTTTTTGGTTTATATCAACCTTCCTATAAAATAGAGGAATCGGTAAAAAGGGATTTATACAATGGATATTATTTGGGAAGTTCTTTTTCTAAATCATTTTTTCAATATCAAACTGCTATGTTAAACACTAACATTTGGACTGAAGATGAAATAAATAAAATGAAGTCTGATGCCCTACTCAGTTTGTCCGATGCTCAAGGATATGCTGAACTCTTGGAGTTACAATTAGATATGAAAAACATACTATTACATTATGAACCAGATAGAGAACTCACAAATGCTTATTCACCAATAGAACGTAGAATAGAAGGTAATTATCCTGCAGAAGTGGGTTCTGCGTTTAAACTTGGTTTTTGGACTTATTGGATCTCATTACGATCACAATTAATAGCCAATACTGATTCTAGTTCCGAATTCTTGGACTTTTACAATGACAAAATTGTTTTCAGTATTAACAAATATCTAAAGGAAATAGGAATAGAAGAAGTCAAACTTAGCACAGAGAATGATATAGAAAACATTCTTACAGAAATGAACAATATAAGAATGAAATCAAAGGAATTCTTAACTAACACTCGCTAACATCTCCTATAAATGAATGGGGTTTCAACGTTAAGTTGGAAATTTAACCACAATTTATAAAATTACACACGTGTTGTAGTTAATAATATTTAAGCTATTAAAAGTCCAATCTATTTTTTATTTAGAAAAAAAATTATAATATAGTATAAATAAAACTCATAGTATTTACAAGATTGTTGCCCACAATTTAACAAAACCAATGAGGCTTAAAATACAGCTTTACATATTATCTCTTTGGCTACTTTTTGCTCTTTTGTTTATTAACAAAATTCAAATTCCTATATGCTTTGAAAATTGTGAATTTATTGGGTTTAAAAATCTGATAACTAAAAATATAATTCCAATAATATCAATCGTATTTATTTTTTCAGGTTTTTGGTTTTACTACAGGTTTAAGTTCATAATTAAAGGAGCAAAATCATTACCTGAACAGATTATAAAGGTGGAAAACATAAACTGGGAACACTTAACATTTTTAGTAACATATGTAATTCCGTTATTGAGTTTTGACCTTGATTTTAACCTTTCAGAAGACAGAAATGGATTAATGTTCTTTCTAGTACTTATTGTTATTGGAATGATTTACGTAAAAACAAATATGTTCTACAATAACCCAACACTAGCAATACTTGGTTATCATATTTACAAGTCACAAACAACTAACAAAAAAAACATAGTCATAATTTCAAAAGACGTCTTAATTGAAGAAAATTGGATTCAACATAAACTTATTAGTGACAATATTTATTTCGCAATAAAATTAGATAAGAATGGAGATAAACGAACTTAGAGAGCTATTGAGCATAATCAATAGTGAAAATGAACCTGTTGGTATACGTGTGCACCTAGTAAAAAAGAATGAAGACGATTCCGAAAGTACTTTGCTTGCAGATGTTTCCCAAGAACTTTCTGACGATCTAAAAAAGATTTTTAAAGATACAATTAATCGAAAATTCTTCGAAAATGAAGAATTGAATTTTTCAAATATTTCAACAGCATTAGAAACAATAAATTCAGCTTTTTTCTATGATATTGATGAATTTCCAGACAAATTGAGTGTCTTACAAGACTTTGATACTTGGGAAGATTATGATGAATTTTCTTTTTCTAATGACGATTTAGAATCTATAAAAGCAATCTTAATTACTGTAGGCAATCAGGGCAGGTATTTTACAATTTTTAAACACATATATGCAGTAACAATAGTTAGACAGGACAAAATGCTTGGTTTTGTTCCAATAGGTAACAGATTTGAAAAACTTAATTCAAATATTCTTCAGATAAATAACAGTATTGATTTTATCTATGCTGCTGACAGTTTGATAGTAAATAATATCAAGACCTTATCCGCTGCATATGGATATAAGGAAATTGTCAAAAATCAAGCAAGAGAGAAAATCCAAATGATTGGAGACCTTGATTTAATTGAAAACCTTGATGAGCTGACCCAATTTGTTGAAAATGTAAAGTATGCAAAACGAGTACTGAGAATAAATCCCGAATCACCAGTTATGCAACTTGCGAAAACTAGAATTATTGAATTTGTTAGTGGACATACTAAATTAAGCAGAAAAATAAGGTTCAATGGAAATGGTGATAAAATTGTTTTGGATACAGACGTTTCTAAAGTAATAACAATCGGAATATTAAATGACGATTATTTGAAATCCAATTTGACTGATTTAGATTACGAGAGTGAGAAAAAAGCTGAAATAGATATAGAAGATGATTAGTAAAAAACTGTGGGCAACATTGGCTAAAATTGCATATGGCGGTTAGTAGGTGATGGAAAATATGTAGGTTTCTAGCTCGTTCGCCATTAAGTGTCTATTTTTAATTTAACATGGCAAAGAGTTGAACGGAATGTTAGTGTTATTCTACCGCACTACGCACTTTAGCCCAGCGTTACCTGCAAGATAAAAACCCGACCGCACAAGCAAAGAGTGTTATCACACACATTGCTTTTTTGCCAAACCCACCAAATAACCGTGAATAAAGTCACTATAATATGGTGAATTGTTCTATATTGCGACCAGAAAATTAAATAGGATTAATAATGAATCGAATTAAAGAAGTCCTAAAGGCAAAGGGAATTACACAAACTTGGCTTGCAAAACAAATGGGTAAAAGTTACAATGCCATTAATGAATATGCAAGAAATAAAAGACAACCAAGTATAGAAGACCTATATCAAATTGCTAAAATATTACAAGTTTCAGCAAAAGACTTACTAATTGATAAAATTGAATCTAAATGAGCAAGAACGAAAAAATAACAGATTTCTTTATTGGTAAGTTACTTTCCAATGCTAAAATTGATTTTACTCCAAACAGCAGTAATATCAAAGAAATTCAGACAGCATTAAAAACTGCTTCAAAAAAAGGAACAGGGCGAGCTGGTTTTCCTGAGTTTACAGCCAAATCAAAAGAATTCATCTTAGTTGTTGAAGATAAAGCAAGCCTTGAAAATCAAGCTAATTACAAAGATGAAGAACAAACCATTCTTGCAATAGATAAAAAATCAATTATAAATTTTGCTGAAAACGGAGCTTTACACTATGCCAATGAAATAATTGCAAAAACATCTTTTAAGAAACTATTTGCTTTTGGTTGTTCTGGAAATGAAAAACATCATACAATCCGTCCAATTTATGTGGATTCAGATGGATATAAAATTATGCAACCAGTTGAAAATTTTGAGAATTTTTCAGCTACAAACATTGAAAAATATTATAAAGAACAAGTTCTTGGAGTAACGCCACCCGAAATTTTAGAAACCGAAGAAATTATAAAAAAGGCAAAAATACTTCACGAGCATTTGAGAAACTATGGTCAACTTGGTGATGACGAAAAACCGTTAGTGGTTTCAGCCATCTTATTGGCTCTTTGTGATAAAAATAATTTTAATTCTTCTAACCTTACAGGAGATAAAATCAATACTGATGGAAATAAAATATTTTCTAGTATTGATACATATATGAAAAGAGTGGAAGTTACACCAGACACTAAAAAAGAAAAGGTACTCAACCAATTCAATATAATTAAAGACCGTAACTTACTCAATGTTGTAGATGAGCGATTGGCTAAAACTCCACTTAGATTTTTTACAGAATTCTTGGAAGAGAACGTCTTAGCTTCAGTAAAAGCTAATGCCAAAGAAGATATTTTAGGTATGTTTTATGGCGAATTTATCCGTTTTAGTGGTGGTGATGGACAAACACTTGGTGTTGTTCTTACTCCAGGACATATCACCGAATTGTTTTGTGAATTAGTAGATTTAAAACCTACAGATATTGTTTTTGACCCCTGTTGCGGCACTTCTGGTTTTCTAATTGCCGCTTTACACAATATGTTGCGACAAGTAAAAACCAAGAAGGAGCAAAACAATATCAAAAAGAATCAATTACACGGTATCGAGATTCGAGAGGATATGTTTTCTATTGCAACTACCAATATGATTTTACGAGGTGACGGTAAAAGTAATCTTGAAAATAAAGATTTTCTAAAACAACCTGTTGAAGATTTAAAAATTGAGAATGAAGATGGTAAGGTAGAAATAATTGAAGGTTTAAGGGCGAAAAAATACACTGTTGGCTTTATGAACCCACCATATTCACAAGCCAAAGGAAAAGATACTGCCCATCTCTCCGAAATTCGTTTTATTGAACATTTACTTGATAGTTTAGCTGATGGTGCAAGAACTGTGGTTATTGTACCACAATCTACTATGGTTGGTAAAACTAAAGAAGACAAACAAGTAAAAAAGCGTATTCTTGAAAAACATACATTAGAAGGAGTTATCACACTAAACAAAGAAACTTTCTACGGTATTGGGACAAATCCTTGTTTAGCGCTATTTACCGCGCACAAACCACATTCAGAGAAGAAATTTTGCAAATTCTTCAACTATGAAGATGATGGATTTGCAGTACGTAAACACGTTGGTTTGGTAGAAACAGAAAGAGCCAAATCTCAAAAATCTCATTTGCTTAATTGTTGGCTACACGATGCTCCAGCGGAAAGTAAATTTATGGTAAAAACAACCATAGAATCCGATGATGAATGGTTACACTCATTTTACTATTTTAATGATGAAATACCTAAAGCAGAAGATTTTGAAAAGACAATTGCTGATTATCTCACTTTTGAATTTGGAATGATAGCACAAGGCAAATCCTATTTATTTGAAAACCAAGAATAGTATGAAAATGGATTTAAAAAATATTGAATGGGAAGAATTCTATTTGAATGACATCTTTAGTGAAATCCAAAGGGGTAAAAGATTGAAGAAGGGTGACCATAAAAAGGGTGTTATGCCTTATATTTCTTCAACTGCATTAAATAATGGAACAGATGGGTTTATCGGAAACAAAGATAAGGTTCGGATTTTTTCTAATTGTTTAACGATAGCAAATAGTGGAAGTGTTGGAGCGACATTTTTTCAACCTTATTCTTTTGTTGCAAGCGACCACGTTACTAAACTTCAAAATAAAGAACATAATAAATACGTATATTTATTTATCTCACTTATCACCAATCGCCTTAAAGAAAAATATAGTTTCAATCGAGAAATAAATGACAAGAGAATTCAAAAAGAAAAAATTGTTCTTCCTGTAAATTCACAAGGCAAACCTGATTATGATTTTATGGAAGCCTTTATGAAGGATAAAGAGAAAGAAAAAACAAAAGCATTTCAGGATTATATAAAAAAGAGAATCAATAAATTAAAGAAGTATAAGAAAGTTATACCTATAGAAGAAAAAGAATGGGGTGAGTTTGAGATAGAAACTATTTTTGAAGTAAAATCGGGAAAGCGATTAACTAAAGCCGATATGAAAAAAGGTAATAAACCTTTTATAGGTGCAACGGATTCAAATAATGGCATTACAGAATTTGTGTCAAATACTAATGTTTCCGAAGATTCAAATGTATTGGGTGTTAATTATAATGGGAGTGTCGTAGAAAATTTTTATCATCCATATAAAGCAATATTCTCCGATGATGTTAAAAGACTTTCTTTCAAGAAAACAGAAGGAAATAAGCACTTATTCTTATTCGTAAAAAATCAAATACTGAAACAAAAAGAAAAGTATCAATACGGCTATAAATTCAACGGAGTAAGAATGAGTCGACAAAAAATCCTATTACCAATAAATCAATCTCAAGAACCAGACTACAATTATATGGAAAATTATATGAAGCGATTGGAATACGAGAAAGTAAAACAATATTTAGACTTCAAACAAGAGACGACAGCATAAAGCCGATGCAAAGTTCAAGCACATTGCAGTCCTCGTTCCTGCGGTTGCAAAGAGCTTTCACGCCAACGCTGATTGAAAAAAGAATAAAGCCAGCAGGTAACAATGTATAAAAATAATAGCCGAAATAGCAGTAAATTCAAGGGTTGTAGCCCGCTTCAACTTTCTTGTAATTTGACAGGAATGAAGCCCGAAATCGGCTACATATTCTTATACTAAACGTTAAAAATAGTACTTACGTTAACATTTGCCCATTCCAACTAATTACCTAATGCAAGTTTTTAAGTTTGCCGTAATTACTTCTTATGAAGAAGACGTATTCTTTTAAAGAAGCTAGGGATTTAATAGAATTCTCAGAATTCACATCTGAAATTTTTAATTCTTTGCACAACTTACGATAACGGTAAGCCGTTCGCCTACTCATTAAACCACTATCAACAATCTCTTTAAAAGTGTTTTCACGTAGCCAATATAAATAAGTCTTAAAGGTACTTTCT
>JAOUKH010000154.1 GCA_029882685.1 Cyclobacteriaceae bacterium | reverse complement strand
ATGGACGGAGTATAATACAAGCAAACAAGTGCAACAAATAACAGGCTATGTAAATGGGTTAAAGCAAGGTGTATCTGTTAAAATGGATAACCAAGGCCGTGTAGAAGAAAAAACCTATTTTCATAATGGTCTAAAGCATGGTCTTTATGTGAAATACAAATACAATAAAGTTAAGGAAGAAATTCCTTACGAAAACGGAAAAATGCATGGCGCTATAAAAAAATACTATGACGATGGCAAAATAATGGAAGAGAGCAACTATGAAAACGGTACACTACATGGCATTGCCAAGTGGTACGACCAAGAAGGAAATGTAACGATTGAATATGAGTACGAAGATGGTAAATTGGTGAAGCAATAGTTTTATCATACAATATTTCATTATAAAATTACCCTCTACATCTCCTCTAAAAAGGAAAATACATTTATCGTGATTCGACCTCTGATTGTTTTTTGTTTACTTATTTTTTCATGCTCTGCGTCAAAAGAAATTAGCACCATCGAAAATTTAAAAACTGCAATAGAGGAAATTTTCAATGACACAAAAGGAGATTTTGCATTAGCATTTATTGATTTGTCAAATCCATCTAACGAATTAATGATTAATGAAAATGAATCTTTTCATGCTGCCAGTACAATGAAAATCCCCGTGATGATTGAATTGTACAAACAGGCATCAGAAGGAAAATTTAGTATGCAGGACAAGGTTTTGATTAAAAACGAATTCAAAAGCATTGTTGATAGCAGTAGTTACAGCATGGATATAAGCGAGGACTCTCAAGAAGGACTTTATAAGTCGATTGGAGATAGTACAACCATATACAATCTCATGTACGAGATGATTACCAAAAGTAGTAACCTTGCTACCAATATATTAATCGAATTAGTTGATGCTAAAAAAGTTACTGCCACTATGCGTACACTTGGTGCTAATAAAATTGAAGTACTACGAGGTGTAGAAGATCAAAAAGCGTATGATCAGGGACTTAGTAATTCTACCACTGCTTATGATTTAATGGTAATAATGAAAGCCATTGCTGAAGAAAAGGCTGCTAAAAACATTGCTGATAATGAAAATATGATTGAAGTGTTAAAAAATCAAGAATGGAATGACATGATTCCTCGATTTCTACCACCATCAGCAGAAGTAGCTCACAAAACAGGGGCAATAACAGCTTTACATCATGATTCAGGCATAGTGTATCTACCAGATGGTAGAAAATATGTGCTAGTTTTGTTATCTAAAAATTTGGGAGATTTTGATGAAGGTACTACACAACTTGCTCATGTGTCTAAATTAGTATTTGATTTTATGATCAAATAAAACACTTTGCCATACCTTTATGTATAAGGTATAATGAGTCAATATAAGGAGGTAATTTGTCCTAAAATTAATGTATACCCAATACTATACAGTTAGTTTTTCAAGTGTTTCTTGTGACAAAGGCTTATTAATATAGCTTTTTACGTACGTGTATTCTTTAGATTTATTAACATCCTGTGGGTTAATGGATGAAGTAAGCATTACTATTTTACACTTAGTTACTGTTTCTTTTGATAATTTTTCAAACTCTTCTAAAAACTGAAAACCATCCATCAACGGCATGTCAATATCTAAAAATATAACTTCAGGAAGTACACTGTCTGCTACATCTTTAAGTTTTTCTAAATTTTTCAAAAACTCTATCGCACTTCTAGCACCAGTATGAGTATAAATATGCTCCGAGATATTGGCTGCTTCGATCATTTTTTGATTGATAAGATTATCAATTTCGTTATCATCAATGAGCATTACAGTATGATACCTCTTTTCTGACATGTCCTTATTTTTTTAGATTTTTTTTAATTGTTCTAAATATATATTTATTGTAACTAATAACAAAAAAAGGTTTGTAAAAAGAAAAGGGTTTTTAGCCCTTTTCTTTTTACAAACCTTTTACAAATCAAACTTTATTCCTTGAGCAAGTGGTAATTCTGTTCCGTAATTAATTGTATTAGTTTGCCTTCTCATATATACTTTCCATGCATCTGAACCAGATTCACGCCCCCCACCTGTTTCTTTTTCACCGCCAAAAGCTCCTCCAATTTCAGCTCCTGAAGTACCAATATTAACATTTGCAATACCACAATCCGATCCTCTCTGAGAAAGAAATAATTCTGCTTCTCTCATATTACCCGTCATGATTGCCGATGATAACCCTTGAACTACACCATTTTGTAATGAAATAGCTTCTTCAATTGTTTTATATTTCATCAAATATAAAATTGGTGCAAAAGTTTCGTGCTGAACAATTTCAAATTCATTTTTTGCCTCAGCAATTGCTGGTTTCACATAACAACCTGATTCATATCCTTTTCCTTCAAGAACACCTCCTTCTACAAGTAAGTTTCCTCCTTCACTCACCACTTTTGCTAATGCAGCATTATACATATCCACTGCAGCTTTATCAATTAAAGGACCAACATGATTACTTTCATCTAATGGATTTCCAATTTTTAGTTGACCATAAGCCAAAGCTAATTTATCCTTCACTTCATCATATACATTTTCATGGATTATCAATCTACGTGTAGAAGTACACCGTTGACCACAAGTACCAACTGCTCCAAACAATGCACCAACTATCGTCATTTCTAAGTCGGCATTTTCTGTGATGATAATCGCATTATTTCCCCCAAGTTCTAATAATGATTTTCCTAATCTTCTACCCACAGCTTCGCCAACTTTTTTACCCATGCGAATAGATCCTGTAGCCGAAATTAATGGTACACGCTTATCATTAGTCATCAATTCACCAACTTTATAATCACCATTTACAACACAAGACACGCCTTCAGGTACATCATTCGCTACAAATACTTTATTGATAATATTTTGACAAGCGATACCACATAAAGGTGTTTTTTCAGAAGGTTTCCAAATACACACATCACCACATACCCAAGCCAACATGGTATTCCAAGCCCATACCGCTACAGGGAAGTTAAAAGCCGAAATAATTCCTACAGTTCCTAATGGGTGGTATTGTTCATACATTCTATGATTTGGTCTTTCTGAATGCATGGTAAGCCCATGTAATTGTCGAGAGAGACCGACTGCAAAATCACAGATATCAATCATTTCTTGTACTTCTCCCAACCCTTCTTGATATGATTTGCCCATTTCATAAGAAACCAGCTTTCCTAAGTCCTCTTTATGTATTCTTAATTCTTCTCCAATTTGCCTTACCACTTCCCCTCTTTTAGGAGCAGTTACCAATCTCCATGATTTGAAAGCTTCCTGAGCTTTTAATACTACTTGCTCATACTCTTTGGGTGAAGTTGATACAACTTTACCAACCAACTTTCCGTCTACTGGGGAATAAGAAGCAATTTCTTCTCCATTTGATTCTAACCAATCACTCCCAGTGGAAGTTCCTCTATTTACAGCTTTCACACCAAGATTATTAAAAACCTCAGCCATTTCGAAAGTATTTTTTTCCATTACTACGTCCATTTTGTTTGTTTAATTTTGAGTTTCAAAGTTATAAAAAGGAAAGAAAAACAGAAAAATTCATTCAATAATAAAGGCTATTTGCAAATAACAAATAGCCTTCAGTAATTACCTTAGTTTACGTTATACTACCAACCTAAACCATAATACACTTGCTCGCCATCTTCATAAAATCCTTCCACTAAAACTCCTCCTTGCTTGTTCTCCATCAATCGATTCAATTCTTCTACATTTTGTATTTTAGTTTTATCTACTGAAGTAATTATGAACCCTTCTTTTACACCAGCATCTTTCCATTTCCCGTCTCTAATTTTAGTGATTTTAACTCCCCCTTCTATATTAAGTTTTTCAAGTTCAGCATAAGATACATTCTCAAATGTAGCACCTTCAATAGAGGTATTCTCTTCGCGTTTCACTAACTCGGTATTTCCTTCGTTGTTTTTTAAAACAGCTGTTACTCTATTTTCTTTACCATTACGTAAAAAAATTACTTCAACAACATCTCCAGGTCTATTCCTTGCTACTATCTCTTGTAATTCCGCTACATTATCAACCTTTACATCATTAATACCAATAATCACATCCCCCGACTTTATTCCTGCTTCATCTGCAGCACTATTATCATTCACCTTGCTTACAAATACACCTTTCACAACATCTAAATTTTCTTGTTCAGCAAGTTGGGCATTTACATCACCAATCATTATACCTAACAATCCGCGTTGTACTTTTCCAAATTCAAGTAAATCATTCATTACTTTTTCCACCAATGTTACTGGCACTGCAAAGGAATAACCTGAATATGAACCAGTTTGAGAGGCAATAGCCGTATTAATGCCGATTAATTCTCCTTTCAAATTAATTAATGCCCCACCACTATTACCTGGGTTTACAGCTGCATCTGTTTGAATAAACGATTCAATTTGTAATCCAGTACTACTTCTCAAAATACCAATATTCCGAGCTTTAGCACTCACAATACCTGCAGTAACTGTAGACGTTAAGTTAAAAGGGTTACCTACAGCCAACACCCACTCTCCTATCTTCACATTATCAGAATTACCATATTTAACAAAGGGCAAGTTAGTAGCATCTATTTTTAATAAAGCCAAATCAGTTTGAGGGTCTGTCCCAACTATTCTTGCATTAAAGCTTCTGTTATCGTCAAGAACGACCTCTACTTTACTTGCTTCATCAACAACATGATTATTGGTGACGATGTAACCTTTATCAGAAATAATCACCCCTGAACCTGATGAATGTGAAGGCTCCATACCTCCCCCATATGGTCTGAGTAGATTATCAAATGGATTGTTACTTTGAGTTGATGAACTGCTATATATTGATCGGATATGAACAACACCAGGAGTAACTTGTTCTGCAGCAGAGATAAAATTTAAACCTTCTGGTACTATATAATCTTCACTATTTTCGTTGTAGTTAGTTAACTGAAGGTGTTGCTGCTCCGAAATAGATGTTTCAGGTTGCAGAGTTTCACCTAACATTACTTTTACTCCAATTAATACCACTAAACCACCAAAAATTGTCGCAATAAAAATGCTTGTTAAAAATTGTCTCTTACTCATATTTATTATTTTTTCATATTCGTCCTGAATCAATATACGAGATAACTAATTTACAGTTATGATTTTTTTCAAAAAAAGTCGCACCAAATATGATGCGACTTCTATACCTTCAAATAATTGTACTAAGTATTTCTACCTCCTTTTATTTTACTTTTATGGTATTCTTAGTTTTAAGTTCCTCACTTTTAGGCAATCCCAATGTTAAAATACCATCAGCATAGCTGGCATTTATACTAGACTGGTCTACATTTTTGGGAATTCTGAAAGTTCTTTTAAAAGAACCGTATTTTGTTTCAAAGCTGTAGTAATTACCTTCTTTTTTCTCGTATTTAGATTTTCTTTCTCCGCTTATGGTTAATAAGTTATCAGAAATCTCTATTACAAAATCCTCTTTCTTCATTCCCGGAACAACAAGTTCTAATTCAAAATTCTTTTCGTTTTCAATAATGTCTACCTCTGGAATAAATTCTGGATTTTCCTTTTGCTGGCTTATAGAATTGTCAAATAATCGGTTGAAAATTCCATTAAATGATGGTACAAAATCATCATAATTCGAGTTATACCTTACTAAGTTCATTGCTTTGTTATTTTAAGTTATACATAAATTTGTGTTTCACATTACCATGATTCAAAATTGTACCAAAGCAAAAAAATATGATAATTCATGTCATTATGTCGTTTATTTATTGTAATTACAATAAATTAATGTCATTTTGTCTTATTTTATGGTTTATTTTTTTAACTCAACATCCAATCTATTAGCATCTGATTATTAAATCATTTATTTTTCCAGCTATGACAATAAAATTTAATGAATTAAAAAAGACCTTAGGGCCTGGCATTTTGTTCGCCAGTACTTGTATAGGTGTTTCACACCTTGTACAGTCTACCAGAGCTGGAGCCGATTATGGATTTATGCTAATAGGTGCAGTAATACTAGCCAATATTTTCAAATATCCTTTTTTTGAATTTGCATCAAGGTATACTAGTGCCACAGGTAAAAGTATTATTGATGGCTATTATAAAAAGAGCAAATGGATATTAGTTGGCTATCTAGTAATCACCATTTTCTCGATGTTTATTGTATCCGCTGCTGTTACTTTCGTAACTGCAGGGTTATTTAGCAACTTATTTCATGTCAATCTCGATACAGCACAGTGGTCAGGTATATTATTAGCCATATGTATCCTTTTACTCATTATTGGCAAGTTTAAACTATTAGACAGCACCTTAAAGGTAGTAGGAATGTTTCTCCTATTATCGACTATTATAGCTGTAGTAAGTAGCTTAATAAAAGGCAGGGTACCACAAGTTGAAAATTTTGTTGCTCCTGAATTACTAAACACCAAAGGAATATTGTTTTTAATTGCTTTGATGGGGTGGATGCCCACTGCCGTGGATATGTCTACATGGACAAGCCTTTGGACGGAAGAACGAATTAAACAAACAAAATATCATCCTACACTTAAAGAAACTCTTTTCGATTTTAAACTAGGCTACTTTGCTTCTGCCATACTTGCTATTTTTTTTCTCACTTTAGGTGCTATGATTCTCTATGGAAATGGAGTAGAACTATCAAACAGTGCCCCAGAATTTGCCAACCAATTAATTACCATGTTTACCTCAGTGATTGGTGACTGGAGTTATTTCATCATTTTGATTGCTGCATTTTCCACCATGTTTAGCACCACCATAACCGTTATTGATGGCTACTGCCGAGGTACAGCTCGATCTATTAAACTTTTTAGGAACAGAAATGATGATTCTAGAGTGATTTACATTGTCACAGCAATCGTTTTATCATTAGGCACCTTTATGATCATTTCTCAGTATCTCAATAACTTAAAAAGCCTTATTGACTTTGCTACTGCCTTATCGTTCATTATTGCACCATTAGCAGGGTGGGTAAACTATATGATGGTATTCAATAAAGACATCCCTGTATCACATCAACCCAAAAAGTGGTTGAAATCGCTTGCGATTGCAGGGCTAATTTTCATGTCGGTATTTACAGTCATCTATTTTTACGCTCTATTTGGTGGGGATTTCTAATACATTAAAAAATAATCTATTTTTTTTCACTACTCTATTGCATATATAAAATTGACCTAGTAATATTGCACTCTCGTTTGGAGATAAAGACAAAAATTCCTCTTTACCTGCCTGTCGGCAGACGGGGCTCAGTTAACTGAGTTTTGAAAACAGACAGCAGGAGACATGTTCAAGTCTGAGGGAAACAGAACATTTATTCCTCTTTAGCTCAGTTGGTTAGAGCATCTGACTGTTAATCAGAGGGTCCTTGGTTCGAGCCCAAGAAGAGGAGCTTTAAAACCCCGCCATAAGGTGGGGTTTTTTGTTGTACATACTTTGGGCGAGAAGTCTATCCGCCATTGGCGGAAGCCCAAGAAGAGGAGCATTAATAATCAAGCACTTACATTAATTTGTAAGTGCTTTTTTGTTTTACCCACCTAGCAAATTGCCTAACAAAAACATGTACTCACTCCTCAGAATTCTTTTTCAAAATAATGTCTGTTTTTGCCATTAATACTGGTCGCTCTTAGTAAAACTAAATATACTTGATTGGGTGTAGTTGTCATTGCATGTTTTGTAATTGTAAACAACCTAATAATAATTTGTGAAATACAATAGATCATTAGTGATGCGAAAATTATAATTGAAAATATAGCTCTATATTTAGATAGTAGTTATATCATAGGCAAATACAATAAGCAAATGAACAAATTAGTTGTCTCCGTTTTCATTTCTGCACTATTTGGATGCACCGGTAGTTTGCGTCATATTCAATCTAACTATGCTACTGAGGATTTTAGCATTCCAGTTAACACAAATACTTCAAATAATCTTAAAATTCATTACTCAGGTTGTGGTGGACTTATTATTAATAAAGGAGAAACTACGCTTATGACAGACCCTTATTTTTCTAACAAAGGAGTAATTGAGGTTATATCTAAAACAATTGGCGGTGGGGTTATTAAGCCTAGTGAATCGGATATAAACTATGGTCTGGACAGGTCAACCATAGACATAACAAATACTAATGCAATATTTGTTTCACACGCCCATTATGATCATTTGTTAGATGTGCCATGGTTATTAAAAAACAAAATAAATACCTCTACACAAATATATGGAAGCCACACCACTCAGTTTATCCTTGAAAAATTTGAAATTGAGTCAAAAAACATCGTAGATGTTGAACCAAGTATGGCAACTAATTCTTCTTCTGGCAAATGGTTGGATGTAGCCCCAAATATCCGAGTACTTCCTATCAAAAGTCATCATGCTCCACATATGGGTAATATCAAATTGTATAGTGGAGAACATAAAAGCAAATTTAAACGCAAAAAGGAATGGAAGTCAAAACTCAACCATTGGAAGGAAGGACAAACACTTTCTTACTTATTTGAATTTAGAGATGAAGAAAAAACGTTCAACCTATTTGTTCAAACATCAGCAAGTGAAAAACCTTTAGGGTTGCCCCCTCAATCAGTATTATCATCACATCCAATCGATCTTGCGGTACTCTGTGTAGCTTCCTATAAAAATGTTGAGGACTATCCCCATAATCATCTTCTAAACCTCAAGCCAAAGGCAGTAGTGTTTGTTCATTGGGAAGATTTTTTTAGAGGATATCAGAAGTCTCCTCGAACGGTTCGTGCTTCCAATGTGAAGAAATTCATAAATCAAGTAACCCATTACTATGATAGTTCAAAGTTTTGGCTTCCAAAGCCAGGAGTAACTATTAGCGTTAAATATTAGCTTTATGAATTTTTTATAGATTTCTAGCAAGTTCGCCATGAAGTACATATTTTTAGCGATGTGTAAAAAGAAATAAGTTAATTTATCACATAAATTCTCAATTGAGCGTATAATCAAAAAACATAAAAATGAG
>JAOUKH010000153.1 GCA_029882685.1 Cyclobacteriaceae bacterium | reverse complement strand
ATGCAATTGATATTTATAACTATAAAAGATTACACCTATCTTTAGGATACAAAACCCCGAATATGGTATTTAATAATGTAGCTTAATTTAACTTTTAACCTGTAGCCGTATTTCAGGACTAGACATACTAAGAATTTTAAATATTATTTCACTATATAAATTTTACGAAAATGAAATATCTTACATTATTAATTGTAGCATTAATTTTTACTTCATGCGGAGAAGATGACCCTGCTACTATCAACGAAAATGTCATTGGTATAGACGGAGGAATCGTAACTTCGAACGATAACAAAGTTTCAATTGAAATCCCAGCTAATGCTCTTGTCAATGATACAGAAATTTCCATCAACCCTACAACTAGTCATCCTGCAAATAATATTGGGGCAGTTTACGATTTTGGTCCAGATGGAACACAATTTATTTCACCAGCAAAAATGTCATTTTCTTATAATGACTCAGACTTGATGGTAACTAATTCAGGTAATAACCTCACAATTGCTTATGACAACAATAATTCATGGGCTTTGCTAAACTCTACAGTAGATTTAATTAATAAAGTTGTAACTGCAGATGTAGATCATTTCACCTCATTTGGGTTAACCTATAGAAATATGATCGTATATGCAGATCAAGAATATGCAATTACAAGAGGTGAGGTTTTTAGCTTGGGTCTTGGAGATCCTTTTGATCCAGAATTCAATAGCAACCCAACTCACGTAAATTATGAATTTTCAATTTTTGATTCAAATGAAAGCATATGGATTAATGCAGGGTTATACTCCAAAGAAGAGGGTAGCTTTACTTCAGGGACTTTTGTATTTCAAAATGAGACTACTACCACACCTGCTGACATATCTTCTAAAGATTTTTTCTTTACAGCTCAAATAATCTTGGATCAAAACACTGCTGATTTTGCAGCAACTGATGGTATAATTAAAATTTCAGGAGACCCGAGTAACAAAGTATATAGTATAGAATATGACCTAACCTATTCAAATGGAAAAACAGCAAAGGGAATTTATACTGGGGTTTTCCAGTAAATGAAATACACTATTTTGAAATAATTGTAAAAAGGTGTTAACAATACCTATAGCTGCATGGGGTTGTGTTTGTAAAGAAAATTTAGTGGTTGTATGACAGCTTCGCCATTTGTTATTATTTTTAAATTATCGTATGGCTACGTGCATTACGGAAGGAAGTAGAATTCTATCTCCACGCAGTATAGGCCAGCGTTGGCAACAATTGGGCGGCTCCATAGAAAGTGACTGCAAAAACGAAAAAGTCGGTCGACAAAGACCAAGAGATAAAGATAACTCACAATGAATATAACTAGACTCACACTCCTAACAATTACAGTATTGACTTCATTTCTCACAAATGGTCAAGGATATAATTTTAGAATTAGGACAATTACAGCAGGGGTTTCCCTATCAAGTTTATCCGACACGGTGACAATTAACCAGACAATTGCATTTCTAAAAAAGTCAAGAACAGAGTATACCAAAAAAGGTTATGAAGTTCAAACTTTGCGCATTGTGACACAGAATATTTATGAATATCTAGGAGGCAAATCTTACAAAGAAGCAATTCCCTATTTGAAAATAATAGACCAAATTGCTAAAAGAGAAGATATAGTACTTTCAATTGGTCAGTTATTACCTCCTAACCAATATAAATCAGACATTGCCAATTGGGTAATAGAATTAATTAAAGAGACTGACAACATAAACTTTAGTATTCCTATTTCGTCATTTTCACATGGGGTTTATCCAAACTCCATAAAAGCAGCAGCTGAAGTGACAATAGCATTGTCAAAAAATAGTAAAGGTGGTGAAGGAAACTTCAGGTTCACAGCATCAGCAAACTGCCCTTCTGAAATACCATTCTTTCCTGCTGCGTATCATAAGGGAAAAAGAAATTTTGCAATCGGTATCGAATCACCTAATATTTTGACAGAAGTATTTTTGCAGTCTGACTGGGCAAATGCTAAAGACAATCTCAAACAGACACTTGAATCAAAATTAAGACCTATTGAAACTATTGCGATGAATATTTCAAAATTGAATAATTGGACATATAACGGTATTGACACATCTCCAGCTCCGGGTCTTGATGCAAGTATTGGAGAAGCCATAGAGACCCTTACTAAACAACCGTTTGGTGAACCATCTACTTTACGAGCTTGTGCAATGATTACAGATGTACTAAAAAATTTAAACTTGAAAACGTGTGGGTATTCTGGACTAATGTTACCAGTAATTGAAGACAAGGTGCTAGCAAAACGGGCAATGGAAAATCGTTTTACCGTTCAAGAATTATTATTATTTTCTTCCGTTTCAGGAACAGGTCTAGATGTTGTTCCTATCCCCGGAGATACTCCACTTGATATAATAGAGAGAATTTATCATGACGTAGCAGCCTTGTCATTAAAATATACCAATAAGGCATTATCCGCCAGACTATTTTTGATACCCGGAAAACAAGCAGGTGAACTAGTGGAATTCGATAATCCATACTTGACATCTTCGACTGTCATGAAAATTGAGTGAAGTTATTTTATTCAGACAAGTAATGGTAGGTGCCCAACTGTTGCCAACACCGTGTTTAAGTAATTGAGTGGTTTTGTGTCCTTATTCAAATTGGTTTCTTAATTTAGTCCCCCAACGGGGGACAGTTGCGTCATGGTCGGGTTTAACATTCCACTTCGTTCCATTTTTAAACCCTCCTATTCCCGCAACTCCTTAAACACAAAACGTTGTGTAGTATTGGGTACTTACCTTAAATAGAAACTTCTTAAATAAAATATTATGAAAAATCTGATTTTACTTTTATCCTTCTCATGTTTTTCATTTATTGGATTTGGACAAAATACTGATAAACTAAAACATGAAGAGATTCAACTAGATGAATCTACAATGGAAAAATATGTTGGTGAATACCTATTTGCATATCCTGGTATTCATGCAAATATTTTTATAGATGAGAATAAAATGTTTGCACAGATTACTGGAGAAAAGAGATGGCATATTATACCTTTTGAAGAAAATAAATTTTCGATGGTGGATTTGGGTCTACTATTTACTTTCAATTTTGATAAAGACGGAAAGGTGAAAAGTATGATCTATGAATATGATGGAAATCAAACTCACCTTAAAAAGAAAGGGGAGAACCAACTTGACCAACAGCTTGACCAAGTAGAACTATTCAAACAATATTTTTTAGGTAAATGGGGGTGTGATGATTGCTGAGGCGTAACTGTAAGAGGAGAAACTAAGGCATTTGGAAATGGAAGTAGGGGGACAATGAAAGTGTACAAGAATGATTCATTAATTGCAGAAGAAATAAATATAACTGGTTATGATAGTAAAAGAGATAAATTGATTGATGTCAGCATCTCCAATAATGATGGGGATATTCAAATATCTGCTCTTTGGTTCGTGGCACCGAATATAATGGTTAGGAATCGAAATGCGTTTGCAGATAATATCCCTGAGTCCTACAGTATGTTCGAGTGTAAAACTAATGGCACAGTAGTTCAGACAGGGTTTCGTAATCATATACCGAGAGCAACTGTTATTTATAAAAAATTTTAGAGAATTATAAAAGAAACGTACGATAAAGCAATTGACTATATTAATTTAAAACACTACACAACAATCGATATAAAATCATAGCCTTTTGCTTGGGTACAAATCAGTTATAAAAAATACCGCTTCCACCAGCTTTGGAAAACGATAAGTGCCCAAACTTGGGCATGTACATCACCCGGATTTCTTGAAAACAATCTTTTTTTGATCTTACGGATAGCTTTTACATCGAATATATTTTGTTCTACAATAAAACGATCCGCTAATAAATCATCAACGATCAATCCTTTCATTTCATTTCGAAACCATTTGAGCAATGGTACTTCAAACCCCTTTTTTGGACGGTTATAAAGTTCTTCAGGAAGGATGTCTCGAAAAGTGTCTTGTAAAATTCGCTTCCTGATGTTTTTATTGATTTTGTCTTCATCGGGTAAACTAAAAACATATTCAGCCACATTATGATCTAAGAAAGGCACACGTACTTCTAAACTATTTGCCATCGACATTAAATCCACTTTTGTCAACATATCATAAGGCAATACCATGTTCATATCCTGATATAGGATATCGCTCATGGAAGTACTACCTCCCAAATATCTCAATAAATTTGCTTTATTTTGATTGTACTGCTCCTCTTGTAAATTAGACTTGACTTCATCACTAAAAATTGAAAGGGATTCTTTCTCATTTAAAAATCCAGCCCATTGCCAATACCGTTCAGAGGGATTCTGTTTCATCCCATTACTAAAACGGTGCAATTGTCTGAAGATATTCGTAATACCATTACTTCTAGACTTGGGCAATAATTTCCAAAATGGATTTAATACACCTACTATTTTTTCGGAAAATCCTGGGTGCATCATTCGATAAAAAGCAGCATGTTTATTATACCCAGCAAACATTTCATCTGCACCATCACCTGAAAGAGCTACAGTAGCGTGTTTTCGAGTTTCCTGACTTAAAATATATACCGCTATTGCAGATGAATCTGCAAATGGCTCATCAATGTAGTTTAATATACTTTCAAGATGTTGATAAAGATCTTTATTATTAAGTGAAAAGACTGTGTGTTCTGTACCTATTTTTTTTGCTACAGATTGTGCATATCTAGTTTCATCAAAATAGGGTTCATCGGCAAAGCCAATGGAAAATGTATGTAAGTCAGACTTATGCTTTGCTGCTAGTGCTGCTACAACCGATGAATCAATTCCTCCACTTAAAAACGACCCCAGAGGAACATCCGCCACCAATCTTTTTTGTACTGATTCCTCTAATAATTCAGACAAGCGTTTCTTCCGATCTTCGTAATTTTCTTCAATTTGAATTTTATTTTTCGGCAGCTCATACCATTTTTTCACATCAACTTTGCCTTCTTCTATCTGAAGATAATGTCCAGGGAGTAATTTACATACTCCTCTCATCATTGATTGATCTCCTGCAACATAATTCAATTGCATATATTGATGTAGCACTTCATAATTCACTTTTTTTTCAAGACCATACGCCAATAATGATTTCATTTCCGAAGCAAAAAGTAATTTATCTTCATCGTGATAATACAATAGCGGTTTTATACCAAACCTATCACGTGCCACAAATAGGGAATGGCTTTGTTTATCGTAAATGGAAAAAGCAAAGAACCCATTGAGTTCATTTAAACAATCCTTCCCTTTTGCGATAAATAGTTTTAAAAGTACTTCTGTATCACTTTCAGTTGAAAAAGATACACCATCCATAATAAGGCTTTCTCGAATTGATTTGTAGTTGTAAATCTCTCCATTAAAAATGATGCAATACCTCCCTGATTTATCCCACATGGGTTGATTCGCTTCGGCAGAAACATCAATAATGGACAACCGTCTATGCCCCAACCCTACACGATCGTTGTTATAAATATCCTGAACATCAGGGCCTCTAGAGGATAGTGTTTCAGTAGCTTTTGCAATATTCATCATGTGAAAAGCTCCTACCATATTAAACGCAAAAATTCCAGTTATTCCGCACATGATCGCAAGATAAAAAAAAGGGTGAAACAAGAAGTTATTGACTTACAAAAGGTGAGTAATTTCTCTCCTATTGTAAAATAGGACTAATGATTTAATAGTAGCAGAATTATCTGCTACTATTAAATCATTAGCAAAGAAAAGCAATCCTATATATCAGAGTGTTGCAGCTTTATTTACAATAATCCTAAACTCTTGTTTAAATCCATAGGGGTCAGGCATGCCAGCTAATTCTTCCCAAGAAAGTACTTTATGATATGTTGCATTTCCGATATAATCTGATTCTATAAGCAACATCGAAAAAGCTGCTACACTTGATGTGAATATCATTTGTTTACTTGATTGTTCAAAAATTCTTCCCTCATCAAAAATTTCGAGTTGTAATGGAATACTTGTATCAGAATCAGGTTCCTTGTACCTAAAATCAATGGTAAAAGTAGGATCAGTTCTAAATTGAGCATTGCTCATTGGAATAATTTCATACAATGCAGTTATGTTTTGATCAGCCCCTATTTCACCCGCATCTTTTTTATCATCTTCAAAATCTTCTTGATTTAACAATCTATTTTCATAACCAATAAGACGATAAGCCTGAACAATTGTGGGGTTAAACTCTACTTGTACCTTAACGTCTTTTGCTACGGTATAGAACTTACTGTATTCATAAACAAAAACTTTTTTAAGTTGATTGACATTATCAATATACTCATATGTACCGTTTCCATGATTTGCTATCTGTTCTAGTACTGCCTCATTATAATTCCCGCTTCCAACACCTAAAACCGTTAAGAATATACCTTCATCCCTTTTCGTTTCAATTAATTGAACCAACTCTTCCTGACTAGAAATTCCAACATTAAAATCTCCATCAGTACCTAGAATAATCCTGTTATTGCCATTCTCTATAAAATTTTCTTGTGCGATTTCATATGCTGTAATTATGCCCTGTGCTCCAGCAGTACTTCCTCCAGAACCTAAAGAGCTGATGGCATCTTTTATTTTTTGTTTTTCAGTTCCCGATGTAGATTGCAAAATGACCCCTGCACTTCCAGCATAAGTAACAATAGCAACCTTATCATTGTCATCCATTTCATCCACAAACATATTAAACCCTTCTTTTAGCAATTCTAATTTATTACTACTAGACATTGATCCTGAAACATCTATTAAAAGCACAAAATTTGAGGAAGAAAATTGATCGTTAGAAAGGGGCTTTCCTTGTATCCCAATTCTTATTAGTTTATTACCTACAGTCCATGGACAAGTCGCAACTTCCCCATTTAGCGAAATAGGGTGTGTTGAACTCTGGTACTGGTAATCCAAGTTAAAATAATTAATAAATTCTTCTGTTCTCACAGCTCCATCAGGTGGGAGTTGATTTTCTTGAAGTATAAATCTACGTGCATTCGAGTATGAGCCACCATCCGCATCAATTGAAAAAGTTGAAACTGGTTCATCCTTAGTGTTAATAAAAGGATTTTCCACTACTTCATTATATGACTCACCCTGTGCTGTTGATTCCATGTCAATGGAATTTCCAGAATATAATGAATAGGACGCATTTGCATATGGACTTAATGCGTCTTCCTCATTAGAATGACAAGAGATTAAAAACAATAAAAACAAACCAAAAATAGTGGTTGTATTTTTCATAACATAGAGGTTAGAAATATTAGACATATAGTTCTTGGAAGTAAAGACACTCCTTTTTAAATAACGGTTGTAACGAATAGCTATTTTATTGTTACAATAATTATTTTAACTATCTATTAACCATCGGAAGATTAAACCAAAGCCTCATTCAACACCTCCACTGGATGCTTTGCCACTCTGGAAGTTCCATCTTTTATCTGATGACGACAACTAGTACCAGGAGCCGCAATTATTGTTGATTCTTTTTGCTCACGAACAGTAGGAAATAACACCAATTCACCTACTTTCATAGATATTTCATAGTGTTCTTTTTCATATCCAAACGATCCAGCCATACCACAACACCCCGAAGGAATTAATTGCACCTCATAATTTTTAGGTAAGGATAGTAGTTTCTTAGTGGGTACTTGTGATGAAAGTGCTTTCTGATGACAATGCCCATGTAGCTTCACAAGCTGCTTCTCTTTAGAGAATTGAGACGATACAATTCTTCCTTCTTCCATTTCAGTTGCTAGAAATTCCTCAATAGTAAACACATTTTTAGCCAATTCTTGGGCTTTAGTTTTCATCTCGTCTCTTGTAAGATCAATGTATTCATCACGGAAAGTGAGAATAGCCGATGGCTCAACACCTATTAATGGGTGTTCTTTATTCACTACATTATATAACAACTCAATATTGGTTTCAGCAATGGTTTTTGCCTTGCCAAGCATACCCTTAGACAAATGTGTTCTTCCACTTTCTATATGTTTTGGAATTACAACCTCATAACCAAGTTTTGTTAATAAATTAATAGCTGATTTTCCCACACCCACATCATTGTAATTTGTGAATTCATCACAAAACAAATACACTTTTCGTGTCTTATTTTTTTCTACATTGATATGACTTTTCTCTTTTTTAAACCATTTATGCAGAGTAGTCTCTGAAAGTCTAGGCATACTTCGTTGTACCGCAATACCAGAAATTTGTTTGAATAAACGAGTATTAGCTGCCCAATTGTACAAACTGGGGACTATAGAAGCCAATTGATTCAGTTTACTAAAATGAACAAACATTTGGGTACGCAATGGTATACTATGACTTTTGTAATACTGATACGTTGCCTCAGCTTTCAATTTGGCAATATCTACATTACTAGGGCATTCCGATTTACAACCTTTACAAGACAGGCATAAATCCAAAACCTCTTTTATTTCTTTGCTCTTAAAAGGATTGATTTCGGTAGAATGTGTAAGTATTTCCCTTAATATATTAGCGCGAGCTCTGGTAGTGTCTTTTTCATTTCGAGTTGCCATATAGGATGGACACATGGTGCCTCCCGACAATTCTGTCTTTCGGCAATCTCCCGATCCATTACATAATTCAGCTGAACGAACTAACCCTTGGTTATCACTAAAATCAAGTATAGTATTAAATTCAGGAGTAACCTGCCCTGGGCTATATCGCAAACTCTTATTCATAGAGGGGGTATCCACGATTTTACCTGGATTAAAAATATTGTCAGGATCCCAAGCCAGTTTTATCCGTTTAAGCAACTCAAAATTTTTCTCTCCAATCATTCTTGGAATATATTCACCTCTCAACCGTCCATCTCCATGTTCACCACTAAGTGATCCTTTATACTTTTTAACTAATACAGCAATTTCATCGGCTATTATTCTAAATAATTGATTTCCCTCCTCTGTTTTTAAATTGATGATGGGGCGTAAGTGTAATTCCCCTGACCCTGCATGTGCATAGTGCACACAATACAAGTCGTGAGTTTTTAATATGTCATTGA
>JAOUKH010000010.1 GCA_029882685.1 Cyclobacteriaceae bacterium | reverse complement strand
TCCACTAATTTTGGTTAAGAATTAACATGAACTTGTATTAAAAAAACACAAAATCAGGTGTTTTTTGGTACATTCCAAAACGATATGTTTGTGATATATTAAATCAAAATATTAAACAAAACCATATCGTTATGAAAATCTCAAAAATTATTGCAGTTGTTTTATTTGCCATCTCATTGTTTGCATTTAATGCTTGTGAAGAAGAAGAAATTATTAAGAATACAGATGGAGAAAGTCAAAATGAAGTTCCAGTGACGGATTAAATAATACATGTATAAGGTATATTATATTTCATTTATAATTATGTAGCATATTGTTAACTTTACCTGTGCGATATGCTTTAACACTTTTTGTTACTATTGTATGTTATTCTAGCTTATGGAGTCAGGATAATATTATTGATAGTATAATTGCAGTTAACCCCAATGCCGAAAAACTTCAATTAGCTGAAGTTTTTCGGCAGTCTGGTATTCATAAAAAAAATCAAGGACAATACCTAGAAGCAGAACGGCTATATCAAAAAGCACAAAGTGTATTTATTGAGAATGGTGATAGCGTAGGTTATGCTAAAGTTTTGAATAATTTAGGCTATGTTTATTTAAAGCTGAACAACAAAAAAAAGGCTTTGAATTCCTATTTTAATGGCATCAAGTTAACCCAAGAAATAAAATATCCCTTAGGATTGGCCAAAATTTACATCAATTTAGCGGCCTTTTTTTATCTTCAAAATGATTTAGTAGAAGCATTAAAATATTATTCACTTAGTGCTGATGCACTCGAAAATTTAGACCAACCAAAACTTTTAGCCGATGTTCAAATGGGTATGGGAAATATTCTAATGAACGAAACTTTTGAAAATCGTGATTTTTTAAAAGCACGGCAAGCATACCTAAATGCACTAACTGGATACAAAAAGCTTGGAGATAAGTTAAATATTTCCAGAGCATTAATTAATACAGGGAAGGCTTTTGAAGTAGAAAGAGAATTAGATAAAGCTTTTGATAACTATAAAGAAAGCTTAGCAATAAAAGAACAATTAGATGACAAGGCTGGAATGTTGATTTCTTTCCTAAACATAGGTAATATACTTAGGCAGCAAAATAAATTTAAAGAGAGTCTAGAGTATTATGAAAAAGGTGAATCACTTGCGATTTTACTAAAGGACGGATCAAATCATTTACACATTATCACTAATATGATAGATGTAAAGATGGCTTTGGGTGAAGTTGATGTTGCTTCTGAAATTTTTGAAACATATCGTAAGCTAAAGGATTCATTATATAATGAGGAAAAATCCAGACAGATTAATGAGTTGAGAATGCTTTATGATTCGGAAAAAAAAGAGTTTGACTTGGCGAAAGAACAGGAAGAAAACCGAATTAAAACGATACGAAATCAATGGTTGATAGGGTTGACAGTAGGGTTAATGATTCTAATTGTGGCCATTTTTATTTTGTTTTACAACAGACTAAGTATAGTTAAAAAATTGCGAGCACAGGAGCATATACAGGCAATTAAAGAAAAAGAAATAGGTGAACTCAATTCGTTAATGCTCGGTGGAGAAATGGAACGTATTCGTATTGCCAAGGATCTCCATGATCGAATTGGTAGTCAGCTTTCTGCAATAAAATTAATACATGGTCAATATGCGAAAAAAGGGAATGATATAGGTCGAAATGTAGAGGAAATGTTGGATACTGCTATAGTGGAAACGAGAGAAATATCTCATAATTTAGCTTCATCTTCATTATCACGTTATGGACTGGTTTCGGCATTGGATCAATTTTTAGAAAAAATAAAAGACTCCAACCAAATTGATGCAGAATTTATTTCAACTAATATTAAGAAAAGATTACCTGAGGAATTAGAAAGAGCATTGTATTATATAGTACAGGAAATGGTATCAAATACATTAAATCATGCTAAGGCAAAAAACATATGTTTGCAACTAATAAAAAACAACAATAATGTTTTAAACCTTATTTATGAAGATGATGGTATTGGGTTTGACGTAAATAAAATTGTTTTTGGAATGGGTTTAAAAAATATTCAAGCTAGGTTAACGCCATTTAAAACTGAAGTAAAAATAGATTCATCACCTAATTTGGGAACGACATTCATGATAGAAGTGTCGAAAGATTTTCTAGCCTAATTACTTTGTTTTCAAATACCAAGGGTAAAATGTTTTAGCCAAGTTTAGGAACAATATATATATTGCAGCATGTTCCGTAAACTCATAGCTATACTATTCGTTATACTACCCGCATTGGTTTGGGGTCAACTAAATAATGAGGCACTTACTTATGCACATACATTAGACAAAGCCGACTCTAATTCTTTATGGTTTGGAGCTAGGGCATTAGCTTTCAATAAGAATAACGAATACTTTAATAAAATAACCGATGGACTAACACTTTTTGGTTATCAATTTAACCCCTATTTAGAATATCATGCAGGAACTCATTTTGTAATTGAGGCAGGAATATATCTTCAACAAGATTTTGGAAATAAAAATGTCAGTACAATTGAGCCTACTTTTTCTATAAAATATTTGGAAGGAAATCATAGCATAATTATTGGCTCACTTGAGGATAGTTATAATCATAATTTAATTGAGCCACTTTATAATTACGAAAAAGGACTTATTGATCGTCAAGAGTTTGGTTTGCAAGCTATTTTTGATGAAGATAAACTTTGGGCTGATGTTTGGGTGAGTTGGGAGACGATGATTTATAGAGGTGACCCAAAGCAAGAAGAAGTAATTGGTGGTATATCCTCTCATTATATTCTGAAAAGAACAGAAAAGAGTATGATAACACTACCTGTTCAGTTTGTAGTGTATCATCGAGGAGGACAAATAGATACTAACCCTAATCGTTTAATTACGATAACTAATGTAGCAGTAGGGTTGAAATACCAACGTAGTTTGTCAGGATGGTTTAGGGAGTGGAGTACCGAAGCGTATTATGCGGGACATAAGAATTTTTCTCCAGGAGTGGGTTCTTTTTATTCGGGTAGCGATGCAGTGTATTTAAATGCAGGATTTAAAGCTAAAAAAGGATTTGAGGTACTTGGGAGTTATTGGTATGGGAAAGGGTACTATCCCATAATAGGGGGAGAATTGTATTCCTCAGAATCCTTTTCGTTTAAAAAATCAGGGTATATCGAAAAACAAAGGGGAGTGTTTATATTACGATTTTTCTTAAATCAAACTATTAAACCTGGTTTGCGAATTTCAACTAGGTTTGAGCCTTATTATGATTTTGGTAATCGCCAATTTGAATTTTCGCATGGGATGGTAGTGAGTGCTAATCCGGAGTTTTTTCTAACTCGGGTGAAAAAGATAAAATTTTAGAGTTGAATGAAGCGTAAAATAGTAGTTGGGATTATTTTGTTGTTTGTCGCTTTAGGTATTTGGCAGTACCAATTAATCTATTATGGCTATGTGCAGGCTAAAGGGCAACTTACTATAATTAGAGATGCAAAGCCATTAGAAGAATATCTTGAAAACAAAAACTATCCCGATTCTTTGAAAAAGAAAATCGAATTTATTCAAGAAGTTAAAAAATTTGCATTTGATGAGTTAGGTATTAACCAAACTGAAAACTATAGCAGTATGTACGATCAAGGAGGGAAACCGCTTATGTGGGTAGTAACTGCTTGTGCTCCTTTTGCTATGGAAGCTAAAACATGGAGTTTTCCTGTTATTGGTTCATTTCCTTACAAAGGTTTTTTTGATCCAGAAATGGCAAAAGCTGAAATGGATAAAACAAAACAAGAAGGATTAGATGTAGGGATCAGAAATCCAGGAGGCTGGTCAACGCTAGGATGGTTTAACGATCCCATACTTAGCGAGATGCTTAATAGGAATTATGGACAATTGGCAGAACTAATTATTCATGAGCTTACTCACTCTACTATATTCATGAAAGATAGTATAACCTTTAATGAAAATTTAGCCTCATTTATAGGGCATAAAGGAGCTGTTCTTTTTCTAAAAAAAAAGTATGGAGAATCTTCAGTGCATTTAAAAGAATACCTAAATGAAGAGAAGGACTATGAAGCATTTGTTCAACATTTTATTAGTGGTGCCAGTTTGTTGGATACATTGTACAAATCAATACCCCAGTCATTGGAGGTGGAAAAAAAAAGAAAGTTAAAGGATAGTCTTATTCATGAAATCATCAATAATATAGATACATTAGGTTTAAGTAATAAAAACTTAATTGATGAAATGTTTATTGAGCTACCCAACAATACTTACTTCATGTCGTTTTTGAGGTATCGATCCAAACAATCTGATTTTGAAAGAGAGTTTGAGAAGGATTTTAATGAAGATTTGAAAGCGTATATTTTTTATTATAAATCAAAATACCCGTTTTTGTAGTTCTAAGGTTTTAATTAATATATTTCTATAATGCGCATAGTATTTCTAACCCTTCTCACGTTTTTCATTGGTACTCAGTCTGATGAAAACAAAGTAAAGACGAATTTTTCTTTAGGGGAGCAAATAAAATACAAAGTGCATTATGGTTTTGTTTATGCTGGAGAAGCTATCATGACCATTGATGATAATTTTTCAACAGTAAATGGGAAGTCTTGTTATCAAATATTAGTGGAAGGAAATTCCATTGGCATGTTTGATTTCTTTTTACGTATTCGTGATACATGGGGAACACAAATTGATACTGCATCAATTATTCCACATCAGTTTTTCATGAAAATTGCAGAAGGAAAATATCGAAAACATGAAATAATAGATTTTGTGCAAGAGGAACAGATGGTGAAAGTTAAAAAGTACCACACTAAACAAGAATTTTGGAAACCTATAGAAACACACGAAGTGCCAGAAAAAATTCAGGATATAGTAAGTAGTTACTATTACTTGAGAACACTCGATTTCCACAAAATGAATTTTGGAGATGTTATATCGATTAACGTGTTTTTTGAAGATGAAGTGTTCGATTTTAAAATCAGATATATAGGAATTGAAAAAGTAAAAACTAAAATAGGTACGTATGAGGCTTTAGTGCTTTCTCCTATTATGCCTGAAAATTCACTGTTTGATGGAGAAAATTCTATACAAGTCTGGCTGTCAAATGATCAAAATAAAATACCGTTAAAAGTAAAAGCGAATATGTTTGTTGGTGCAGTTGAGGTTGATATTCATGAATATCGATCTGGGGTTAACTAATCATTAACTAATTGTTAAGTTAAGTAATAGTCTTTTTATTGAAAGTGATTTATATCTATTTTTATCAAGCTAAAGTATTTGGTTAGTGATGGAAAACAAAAAGCATAGAATATTAGTAGTAGATGATGAGCAATCAATTTTGGAATTGCTCACTTACAATCTTGAGAAGGAGGGGTATGAAGTAAAGTCTGCTTCTGATGGAATAAAAGCTGTAGAAGTAGCTAAGGCATTTAACCCAGAAGTGATTCTTTTGGATATCATGATGCCGAATCAGGATGGAGTGGAAACATGTAGACAGATTAAAGAAAATAAGGATTTGAATAACACTTTTGTAATATTTCTTACTGCGAGGTCAGAAGAATATTCAGAAGTTGCTGCCTTTGATGTTGGTGCTGATGACTATATTACAAAGCCTATTAAACCTAGAGCTCTTATGAGTCGGATAAATGCTTATTTTCGTAGAGAGTTAAAAGGGAAGAAAGATCAAATTTTGTCAGGCGATTTACTTATTGATAGGTCAAGTTATACGGTAAGGCTTAATGGAGATGAAATAATACTTCCAAAGAAAGAATTTGAACTACTTCATTTTTTAGTGAAAAACCCTAATGAAGTATTTAATCGAGATGAATTATTGAAAAATATTTGGGGTACTGATGTGTATGTTCTGGCTCGTACCGTAGACGTTCACATTCGTAAAATCAGAGAAAAAATTGGTGATAGTTATATTACCACAGTTAAAGGGGTTGGGTATAAGTTCAGTATAGAATAGTTGTTGAATTTTTGGAAGGTTCAAAATCAATATCATTTATTTTATCTTTTGTAATTACAGCAATTGCATCATTGTTGTTATATGCGTTTGAATTTGTTGAAAAGGGAAACATAGTGCATGTAGCACTGTTACTATTAGTGGTACTGTATTTATCTTTATATATATTTCTTGACAAATTGATATATAAACACATTAGTGAAATAGATAGAGTAGTCTCTGAGTCAAGAAAAAAAAGGGTCGAAGATATTGAATTATATCGAAACAGGATACAAATCAATAGCTTTAAAAAACTGACAACCAAATTAGTAAAAAAATTATATCGGCATCAAAATGAAATTGATCACCTTTCTCGACTTGCTGCATTTCGTAAAGAATTTATAGCAGACGTATCTCACGAATTAAAAACTCCCATTTTTGCTGCTCAAGGATTTATCCATACTTTATTGGATGGGGCAGTAGATGACAAGGAGGTTCGTACCCGTTTTTTGAAAAAAGCAGCTACAAGTGTTGATAGTCTTGATATGCTTGTTCATGATTTATTAACCCTTTCCAATATAGAAATAGGAAAAACAAAAATGCAACTAGAATATTTTGCATTGAACGATTTGATAAGTGAGGTCGTGGAGCAACTGTCTATAAGAGCAGAAAAAAAAGGTATCTTAATCAAAATAATAAATGGCAAAAATATCCCTGCAATAGTGTTTGCCGATTGGTTAAGGATTAGGCAAGTATTAACAAACCTAATTTCTAATGCTATTAAATATACTGATGAGGGAGGAGAGGTTGAAATCAGTTTAGAAAATAAAGTGGAGAATGTAAAAGTCAAAATAAAGGATAATGGAGTTGGTATCCCTAAAGAAGATTTAAAACGTGTTTTTGAAAGATTCTATCGCGTTGATAAAAGTCGCTCCAGAGAAAAAGGAGGAACAGGTTTAGGATTGGCAATTGTGAAGCACATTTTAGAAGGTCATAATAGTATAATCGAAGTAATGAGTGAAGAAGGGAAAGGGTCAACATTTGAATTTAGTTTACAAAAAGGAAAAGGTTAACAACCTATTTCTGATTTGTAGCACCAACTCTACCTTTTTGGAATTATCTTTTTTACAGAAAGCTTTTATTTTACCTTTGCTCAATGAAAAAACTGAAGTTTTCTGACATTATTATTTTTGAAGATGATAATTACATAGTAGTAAATAAGCCTCCATTAATGGCTACTCTTGATGATAGGGCAGAGAGTATAAACCTTTTGCTTCTAGCTAGAGAATATTGTTCTGATGCACAGGTATGTCATCGATTAGATAAGGAAACCTCAGGAGCTCTTTTAATTGCTAAAAATCCAGATGCTTATCGAAGTGCTTCAATGCAATTCGAAAAAAGAGAAGTAACGAAAATTTATCATGCGGTAGCAGAAGGTATACATAGCTTTACTGATGAAGTTGTAAATCAATCATTACAAGTGACAGGGAAAGGACATGTGAGGGCGAGTTTTAGAAATGCACAGCTTGGCGGACAGGGGAAAGAAGCAATTACTACTTTTAATACTATAAGAGCTTATAAATCACACACACTGATAGAGTGTAAACCATTAACAGGCAGGATGCATCAAATTAGAGTCCATTTAGCTTCTTTAAATGCATCCATTGTTAATGATGACATGTATGGAGGGAAACCCCTTTTGTTATCGTCACTTAAGAAGAATTATAATTTAAAAAAACGGACTGAAGAACTTTCTCTTATTAATAGGTTTGCTTTACATGCTTTTGAATTAAAATTTAGAGGGCTAAATGATGAATTGATTCATGTAAAGGCAGAATATCCGAAAGATTTTAGGGTATTAGTGGAGCAATTGAAGAAGAATTGTTGAAAATAATTTCAGGAGTGTTGTATTTGAAAAAATAAGAATCTATCTTTGTGTCCCTTTTTGAGGGCAGAGTATATTTATTGCTAGTAATTAAACAATTTTTAGAGTGGATACTTTAAGTTATAAAACCAAATCAGCAAATAAGAGCACAGCTGAAAAAAGCTGGGTAATCGTTGATGCTGATTCAAAGGTATTAGGAAGATTGGCGAGTGAAGTTGCCAAAGTGATAAGAGGTAAGTATAAACCAAACTACACACCACATGTTGACTGTGGAGATAACGTTATCGTATTAAATGCAGATAAAGTTAAGCTAACAGGAAAAAAGTGGACGGATAAGGTTTATGTTTCTCACACTGGTTACCCAGGTGGTCAAAGAAAAACTACACCAAATCAATTAAAGCAAAAATCTTCTACATTACTTGTTGAAAGAGCTGTTAGAGGAATGCTTCCTAAAAACATATTAGGGAGAGATTTGTTTAGAAATTTATATGTATATGAAGGCACTGAGCATCCACACGAAGCACAGCAACCAAAAGAAATAAAACTATAAAAATAGATGGAAGTAATCAACTCATTAGGAAGGAGAAAGACATCTGTAGCAAGAATATACTTGAAATCAGGTAAAGGGGTAATTAAAATCAACGAAAGAGATTTTGAAGACTATTTTCCAACGGAAGTATTAAGAACGATAGTTAAGCAACCACTTAATACTGTTAATGTTGACGGAAATTTTGATATTAAAATTAATGTTGATGGAGGTGGTTCTACAGGACAAGCAGAAGCAATACGCTTGGCTATATCTAGAGCTCTTTGCGAAGTAGATGCAGAAAACAGAGGCCCCTTGAAAAAGGAAGGATTTTTAACTCGTGATCCAAGAATGGTGGAACGTAAGAAGCCAGGTAGAAGAAAAGCGAGAAGAAAATTCCAGTTCAGTAAACGTTAATATTATGTGTGTCATAAGGCACACTTTTTATATTTATAACTAAATAAGTTAATGGCTAACAAATTAGAGTACAAAGACTTACTAGACGCTGGTGTTCATTTTGGACACTTAACGAGAAAGTGGGATCCCCGTATGGCACCATATATTTTTATGGAAAAAAACGGAATCCATATTATTGATTTAAATAAAACTTTGGGATGCCTCGAGGAAGCGTCTAAAGCACTCAAAGGAATTGTAAGATCAGGAAGAAAAGTGATGTTTGTTGCTACTAAAAAGCAGGCGAGAGACATCGTTGCAGAGGAGTCAAAAAGACTAAATATGCCTTTTGCTACTGAAAGATGGTTAGGTGGTATGCTAACTAATTTCGCAACAATGCGTAAATCATTGAAGAAAATGTCTTCAATTGATAAGTTGATGAAAGACGAATCTTATCTTAATCTTGCAAAGCGTGAAAGATTGATGATTACGCGTGAAAAAGAGAAATTAGAGAGAGTATTGGGAGGTATTTCTGATCTTACTCGTCTACCAGCAGCTCTTTTTATAATCGATGTAAAGAAAGAACATATTGCAGTTAAGGAAGCTCAAAAATTAAATATCCCAGTATTTGGAATGGTAGATACTAATTCTAATCCTGACGGAGTTGACTTCCCAATCCCTTCAAATGATGATGCTTTTAAATCAATTTCATTAATAACCAAGTATGTTGGTGGTGTAATTGAAGAGGCATTGCAAGAGAGAAAGAAAGATAAAGAAGAGGCTAACCTGAAAAAAGAAGAAGCTGCAAAAAAAGAGGTTGATAAAAAGGAAGAGTCTGCAAAAAAAGAAGCAGAAGCAAAAGCAGAATAAAACTATTTATATAGTGAGATAATAAAAAAGTTGAACATTGTTCCTGCGATATTGGGATGGTGTTCAATTTTTTGTTAATAAAAGGAATAGATAATATTTAAACACAAATAATTATGGCGATTACGGCACAAGATGTTAACAAACTTAGACAAATGACTGGAGCAGGTATGATGGACTGCAAAAAGGCGTTAACAGAGGCTAATGGTGATTTTGAAGCTGCTGTTGATTTATTAAGAAAAAAGGGACAAAAAGTTTCAGCTTCAAGAGCAGATAGAGAAACTACAGAAGGTTCTGTTTTTATTAAAACCAATGATAATAATACTGAGGCTGTATTGATTTCTTTCACTTGTGAAACTGACTTTGTTGCCAAAAATGAAGAATTTATTGGGTTAGGAAATACTATTGTTAATAGTGCATTTGAAACTAAAGCGGAAAATGTGGAGGCTTTGATGAATAATCAAATTGAAAACCTTACTATTGCTGAGAAAATAACCGAATTAGTAGGTAAGATTGGTGAAAAACTTGAAGTATCTAATTTAGTAAGAATATCTGGTGAGGCTGTAGTTCCATACATTCATGCTGGTAATAAGTTAGGAGTACTAGTAGAGCTTAAAGGTGTAAATGGTGAAGATGTTACTGTGGCAGGTAAAGATATTGGAATGCAAATAGCTGCTATGAACCCTGTTTCTGTAAGTGAAGATGATGTTGATGAAGCAATAAAGCAGAAAGAATATGAGATTGGTAAAGAACAGGCTATAGCAGAAGGAAAGCCTGAAAATATTATTGATAAAATTGCTCAGGGAAAACTTCAAAAATTCTTTAAAGAGAATACTTTGTTGAATCAACAATTTGTTAAAGATAGCTCTCTTACTGTTGCCAAATACCTTAATACTGTAACTAATGGATTAACAGTAGCATCATTTAAACGTGTTGTTATTGGGGCGTAAGAGTAATTATTAAAAAAAATACCCGTGGATAACTACCTTTCTATGGGTATTTTTTATGTAATACATTTGAGTTGATGCTATAATTTAATACATTTGTTAACGTTCTATAGTTTATTAAAAAATAATTACATGAAAACGAGACTTATTATATTCGCTTTATTCACTTTTGCACTATCAGCTTGTACTCAATATACCTGCCCAACATACGCAAAAAAGGACACAAAGACGAGTGAGGTAGTTGACAAAATGGAAAAGAGTAAAATATAATATAAGCTATTATACTATTCTATTTCAGTGTATTTGGTTATGTCTTCTTCCATAACTTCGTCACCGCACATAATCACAAGTCGTTCAATAACATTCCTTAGCTCACGAATGTTTCCAGTCCATTCGGACTTCTGAAGCATTTTGATAGCCTTAGAATTTATTGACTTTTTCTTAGCACCATATTCGTTAGCGATATCTTCCAAAAAACGATCTACAAGTATTGGGATATCATCTTTTCTGTCTTTTAAGTCAGGCACCTTTATCAGTATTACGCCTAAGCGGTGATATAAATCTTCTCTAAATTTATTTTCTGAAATAGATTTTTTCAAATCTTTATTTGTAGCTGCCACTACCCTTACATTAACTTTAATTTCTTTTTCACCTCCAACTCGAGTAATTTTATTTTCTTGCAAGGCACGTAAAACTTTAGCCTGTGCCGAAAGACTCATGTCGCCTATTTCATCTAAAAATAATGTGCCTCCATTGGCTTGTTCAAATTTTCCTACTCGTTGTTTTACAGCTGATGTAAAAGATCCTTTTTCGTGTCCAAATAATTCACTCTCTATTAATTCAGAAGGTATTGCAGCGCAATTCACCTCAATCATTGGGAAATTTGCCCTATTACTCTTTTCATGAAGCCACCTTGCTACTAATTCCTTCCCTGTTCCATTAGAACCTGTAATTAAAACTCTAGCATCTGTAGGAGCAACTTTTTCAATCATAGATTTAACATCTTTTATCCTTTCTGATTCTCCAACAATATCGTATGCTCTAATTATTTTCTTCTTTAGTACTTTAGTTTCTGTTACTAAATTTGACTTATCCATCGCATTGCGGATTGTGATAAGCATGCGATTTAAATCTGGCGGTTTAGATATAAAATCAAACGCGCCTTTTTTTGTGGCAGTTACAGCAGTCTCAATATTACCATGTGCTGATATCATGATGAATTGACCTTCAATGCCATGCTCTTGTGCTTTCTCTAGCACTTCTATCCCATCCATTTTAGGCATTTTTACATCACATAGAATTACATCATAATTATTTTTTTTGATAAGCTGGAGACCTTCTTCGCCATTTTTGGCTTCATCAACATTGTATTTTTCATACTCCAATATTTCACGCAATGTGTTTCTTATGCTTTGCTCGTCATCAATAATTAATAAATGCGCCATGTTTTTGAATTAAAATGCTAGGTTAAGGCTGATAGGGTTTGTTAACTATTAAAAAATCCCTGTTAGCCTTCAAAAAAATAAAAAATGCAAGCCTATAAGCCGGGTTCTGTCCCCGACTAGTCGGGGTCTTATCATTTATCTAGTCCCGACATCGCTATCGGGATCAAGCGACCTACCCGTAGCTCAAGTGGAACGAGAAGCCCCTCACTACATATTTGGTCTTTCAACCCGCAAGGTTTACCATGCCCCCGCAGTTACCATTGGGGCGGTGAGCTCTTACCTCACCTTTTCACCTTTTCCCCTCCCGATACATCGGGAGGGGTAGTTTGTTTTCTGTGGCACTATCTGTCTCCGATTCCGACCCCGATCCCGATAACTATCGGGATCGGGATCAGGATCGAAGCCTTCCTGTTAGGAAGTGCGGTACTCTATGTTGCCCGGACTTTCCTCCCCGATTGTTATCGGGGCGATAAGACGGCTTGCACAACAAAGGTAGTACATTACTTTGAGAGTGCTAAGCATACAGATAGTTATGTAATATTTCAGCTGATTATGAGTACATTATAGTTTTCTTATCTTATTTCAACAGTTTATGCAGTCATTTAGTTATGGAAATAATTATATCGTTTCTTTATATGTAGTGCGTACCTTATCAAGATATTTAGTTCTTTTTGAAATATTATTTTTGTTTAGGTTTAGGTTTTTGACATTGTATTTATGCTAATAAATATTTGAATAGATTAATCTATTGACATGAAATAACACTTCATTATTCTTATTACAATGGCGTTGTTCTTTTCTTAATACGTTGTGTTATTTTTTATATCGATGAAAGAAGTTTGCATAAACTCTAAGCTATTGATACCGATTATTAACAAACAACTATTGACTATAAAACAATGAACTACAGAATAAAAAAAACATTAACCGTCAACTTCCCGTTACTGCTGATCATAGTGAGTACATTTCTACAATGTGGAGGCTGTGAAGATTCAACATCCTTTATTCCATTATCTGAAGACTTTAAAACCTATACCGATTTCCCAGAAGGCAGTTGGTGGGTGTATGAGAATGTAAGCGATCCAAATCAAAAGGACAGTATTTATGTGATGAACAGAACGATGACAATAAATCAGAATTATCGAGAGAAAACAGAATCTGAATTTTATAAGTTTGATTATGTGAAGTCAAATGGAAATATTAAGGATACACTTAAATACTTAATGTATCTTTCCCCAGTTGTTGATGTCAGTAACCCATTTTTTTTTTATGAGCTCATCATTGAAAAGAAAGGAATTTTTGGTTTAGATGTATTGTTTCACCCAAATGAAATAGGAGGAATTGTAGGGGTGAATGAATGTGGCGTACATATAGCCGACAAGCAAGATACTACATTTATGAGGAAGCAATTGTATTTCGATACAATAACTACCAAATTTCCTGACCAAGGAGGCTGTGAGTCACCCAATTATTATATAAGTTCTGAAACCTATGCACGAGATGTAGGAGTTATCTGTAGAACTTATTTTGATGGAAGTATTTACGAATTGGTAGATTACCATATTAATTGGTAAGTAATACCATATATCCCCAACTATGAAAAAAGGTTTGCTTACAAAAGCAATTGAATATCATAATTAAAGAAGCCAATTGGCTTCTTTATATTTTAATAAAGGATTAGTGTACATCTGCACCTGTAAGCTTAAATTCATATTCATCAGCCAAATTAGCGATTTCTTGAATAGCCTGTTTGAATGTAGATTCTTTTACGTTATCCTTAAAAAAAGTAACTTTAACTTGAATGTAACCATTTAGGATGGAGAATTTGCCATAGCAAAAATTATGGTTTTCTTCCATTAAAGATTTCAAATCTATACCTTCTTCGTATTCGCATACTTTAGAACTAAATTCTATAACCTCTTTATCGTAACGATCGTACTTTGTTACTTCCCCAAATACAGTTTGGAAACGATCTTCAAATAGAGGAACAATTATAATGCTAACTGTATCGTTATACTCAGAATATTGACCGTCAATTTCCTGAGCGTAATTTTTCATAAAAGTGTTGAGGTTCATAATGTTATAATTTTACGTTCAACAATTTAGAAAATTAAAATTAAAATAGAAACAGTTTTAGCTAAGGACTATTAATTAAAAGTAAAAAGAGTAAAACTTTACAGCTCCTTTTTTGGTAAATTCTAGTGTTGGAGTGGGTAGATGTACCATATTTAATACGAAAAGCAGACCTTTAATAAATTTTGATTTTGTGGGAATGTGAGTTAAATCTATATCCAATCCAAAATAATATTGCCTGTATGGTGAGTACCCATTATTTTCATTACTGCTATCGTTAGCATAAATCATGTTATGTGCGCCATATCCTATGGCAATATTGAGCCATTTGGGATAATTAGTTTTACTATCTAAAAATTTATAAATATCTATTGATAGCCAGTAGTTTTGCCCATTATAGTCTTTTAGTATCTCTTCAACTAAATTGCTTCCAAGTACATTTGGTCGTAATGAAGCATATTGACTCCTCTGAAATGAAAATTTAGGGTAAATTCTCTGCTCGTTCCAGATATAACCTTGTGTAGCGAAAAGAAGAGAGCCACTTAAATTAAAAAGTAAATCGGAAGTGGATGCCCCATATTCTGAAGAATAACCATCCATGATCTCTATAGGAGTCATAAATAATAAACCTACAGCACTACCCCATAAGTATGATTTTTTATTAGATAACCCTGTTTTTGTCAGGGCTTTATAGGCGGTGTTACTAATATGGTAGGCAGAATAGGCGTGTCCTACTTTATCCATCTGTTTCCACTCTTTACTATCATTAAAAAAATGAAATTTTTCACGAGGATAATTCTTATACCATAGTTCATTGAGACCTATTAGACTAACAGCATAGGCAGCAGTAGAGCTAATGATGAACTTGTTTAGTTTAGTTTTATCAAGAACACTAGAATCTTGTTGTGAAAGACAGTAAGGAGAATAAATCAATAACAATGAAACGATAATATAATGCTTATATCTCCTCATCGCTTTTAATTATAGCTTGTGAATTTTTTATCTCATTCTCCTCTTTTTCTTTTTTCTTTTTTTGTTCTCTTCTCCATAAGTCTTTTATCTGATCGAAGTTTTGGGTATGAAGAATACTAACACCTGTTGTTGTAGAGGTATTAGTGCCTAGGGAGTTGTTTAAAGCATTATAATTAGTCCTGTTGTACATCTTTGCCCTAAGTTTCCCATCTTCTGTCAGAATGTACTCTACAGTCCAATCCCCTACAATTCCCGCTATGTCATTTTGCTGAGACTCTTCGTTACTACTTCCACTCCCAAACCCTCCTTCACGGCTAATTCGTAAGCGCCCGTCAAGCAGAGTATAGGATAGCCTTAATTGAAAGGTATTAAAAGCTTCTTCATCTAAATTCCCTAAGTCGACATCTATTTCAAGATTCTCATCTACTTGTGACACCCAATAACTTAACTGATTGGAAACAAATTCGCTCACACTACTTCCAATAGTTCCTGCTGTATTGAATGACTCAGGCGGAGAGAACCTTTTTAGTACGAGTAAGCTAAATACTTGCCTATTAAGTTCATGCTCATCCGTATTTATTCTATTACTAAAGTCGGATACTACATCTTCTAAGTAAAGCGTGTTGCCATTATTATTTTGTACAGCTAGTGAAGGGTACTCTACAACATCTATATCAAAATTTATATCTGGTGATAATAATGGTCCATCAATAAATAAGCCTAACTCTACAGGGTAACTTCTCTTTATAGAAGCAATTTCATGAAAAGAGGTATCTGTAACAAGAGGTGTAAGTGTGGTAAGTTGCTTATACGTTGCTTCAATGTCTAAAATACCTTGGTATGGATCTCCATACCATGATATTTTACTATCTGGCTTAATATCAAATTCTTTATTGATGATATTGTAAAGTGTGAAATTATACCCTCCTTGTTTGAAGATGTAATCTCCGAACATATTAAATTCTCCTTGTGTATTAATTTGCATATTAACCCTTCCTTCCCCTCTGCCTCTAATAATATCACCAGATTTAATATCAAAAATAATTTCACAATAAGCATCTTGAGTAATGTCAAGGTCAAAGTTGAGATTAACATCACTAACACTTACTTCTTTTTCTGTATTGAGTTTTACTAAAGTAGTATCATTAAAGTCAATGAATGAAATAAAATCTTCTTGTTTTATATTTTCACTATCTCCTATAGGTATAAAAAAGCGAGTTCCTTTGTCGGTAGTTGCTAATGCATTTATACTTAAGTTTAGTAGAGGACCTACAAAATTGATTGTTCCTGTAGCATAACCTGTTCCGTAGAAAAGGTCATTGTCTTTTGACGAGGTATTGAGTACTTGAAAATTATTAATATCTCCTTTAAGGTCAAATACCATATTTTTAAAATTCATATGACTTATTTTGCCTGTTAATACACCAGTATTATTAGCCACATCTAGTATGTCAAGTTTATTGAATATAATATTGTTTTCATCAAACCCAATATTGCCTGAAAAACGATAGTCGGTATTAAGATAATCAACAGTAATTGTTCCATTATCCACATAGCCATTCCCCTCAATTATAGGTGATAGTGGTTTTCCTCTAATAGTAAAAACGCCTGTTGCATTACCTTCAATATTAGAAAAATGCTTGCTCAAAAATGATTCAAGAATATTAACATTGGCTTTGTCAAAATTTGCTCTTAAATCTAGAGGATTGACAGAAGTATTAGGGTAATAATAGCCATTAACATTGATAGATTGAAAGCCTTCTCTATTAACAAAAGCTTTTACTTTCAAGCTTTGATCATTGTTGCGCCAAGTTGTTTTTCCAAAGATATCTCCAACTAGAAGATTATCTATTTTAAATTCATCGATACTAAGTTCGTTTTCAACGATTGGGTTACCAAATACATCTCGAAATCTCACAAAGCCATTAAGTTGCCCTGACAACTCTTTTTTTATAGCAGGGTTGATAAACTCCATATCGAAATCATTAATTTCGAGCATTGCTTCTTTGCTCTTGTTTTTTGATAATGATCCTGAAATAGATATAAATCGATTTTCACTATTAATATTGAGCTTATTGAATTCTATTTCTTCACCAGTAATCACAATAGAATTTCCTTGATCAAAATCCCATTTGTTTTCTAATAAAATCATATTGGATGAATCGAAATGAATGATAGTAGTATCCTGTAGAAAATCAATGTTTCCTAAAAGGCTAAGTTTGTTATTTTGCTGCTCAATATTTGTCTCGAAAGCAACATGATTTTTATCCCAATAGGTTTCTAAAAATAAATTTTTTGTTTTTATAGCATTTGAAAATATTTGTTCTTCAGAGGATAAATAAATTGCGGCTAGTACATTTACTGAGTCAACTATTTTAGAAGAAGAAATATCAATAGTGTTATTTATATATTGATTTCCTTCAAAAATAATGGTATCAATTTCAGCAGAAAAAGCTGTTATTGTGGTTTGTCCACTTTGATAGATACCTTGAAGGTTAATGTTTTTCGATATATGATTATTACCAGGGAATAGGTGGATTAATGGGCTGATGTCTTTTAGTTGTAGTTTATAAAGTATATTGGATTCATTGTCAATAGAGGTAGGCTTATTGGCGTAGTACTCTATTAATTCATTATGATCATTTTTAATATTTAATTTATATTCTTTATAAAGGTTTTTTAACTCTTTGGCAAGAACTGAATAACTAAACCGTCCTTCAAACTCCCAATCAATCAGATCTGAGGTTAGCTTAAAACGTCTTTCATCATCAATATTTTCAGCTACAATATTTAAGCTATCAAAAAACAATGGTGTATTGTTGTAATCTATAAATGCATTTTTAATTTGTACTTTTCCTTTTATTTCGTCTACATTCAAACCACTTGCATTAATATTTATGTCTGCCACAACAAATACATCTTGTTTAAGAAATTTCAGTGAATCAAGTTGTGCATGTTCCAGATTTAAGTCAATATTATAGGCTTCAACACCTTTTCTTAAATCAATATTACCATCTACTTCCATTTTTAAGTTTGGGTCATCTATTTTAAGTATACCTTCAAAATATTGGTGTGCAAATCGTGCATTGGTATTGATATTGCTATAGTTATAATTATTTATTCCTATGTTTTGGATTTCCCCGTTAAGTACGAAGTCAGCAGTAGAAAAGGCGAGACCACTACCTTCTATTTCACTGTTTAAACTCACAGTATTAAATATGGTTTTTCCAGAGAATTTCCCCAGGTCAAAATCGATCATTTCTAAATTTCCTGTATATTTTGTAGAGGTGTCGTCAAAAAACTTCAGATTTATATCTGACTTTATATGCCCTAAATTGGTATTAAAGTTTCCTGCTGCAACAAAGTCATTAGTGAATCCTAAAAATTTCCCGGTAAAGGAAGCATGTTCAAATTGATTTAATAATTTCTGAGTTTTAGGGAGAAATAGTTCTTTAATGTCTTCTATTACCACATAAGATTTGTTTAATCTTAAATCCACAAAAGTTTCATCAAGTTGAGGCAACCCATACATGTTAAGTCTACCTTGAATGGTATTTGAATTATTGAAAGAAATATTAAAATTAGTAAAACTGAAGCTGCTTACTTTCCCTTTTAATACACCACTTACAGTTAATTTTTTGTAGATTTTATTTTTAAAAGGAAACAGTTTGGATATATCCTTAGTATGAAGAACACTGTTTTTTAAGTTAGCTTTAAGGATGATATTTTCATTGAAATTAGAAAAATCTTTTATCTCTTTATAATTAAAAGAAAGGTAATTTTTGATTTGAGTATTGCCAATTTGTGCATTAAGCTGTGCCAATTCAACTTGATTTTTATTAAATAAAAAGTCAGTCCTTATATCATTAATTTTAAGTTGAGTTTTTTGCTCAATACCATTTAAATTGTGAAGAGAAAATTGAACAGTGTCATGAATTATTTTGAAGTTAGATAATTGACCATTCATATCATTAATGGTGAAATGATAATAATCCAGCCCTTTGCGAATACTATCTTTTTCATTGTTAATATATGAAAATGAGGAGTTTAGTAAATCGATATTCTCAATAATTACTGCTTTTTTATTTTCATTACTATTAAGAAGTTCTTTTATTTTTTGAGAAAATAAAGTGATATTCACAGATGATGATGAGTCAGGTAAGGAAATCTTAGTAAGTAACATATCAACTTGGTTGATATATACATGATCGATAACTATTTCATTGTTACTAATTAATGAGGAAATATTGTAATCAATAGTAGTTTTTTGAATTGCTCCCATAGTGTTATTTTCGGGATCAATTATTTTCAGATTATTTACTGTTACCTGATCGAACCAGTCAATTGAAACCCGATCAATCTTAATGTTAAACCCTGTTTTAGCTGATAAAATATTTGATAAATATTGTACCACTTTGGTTTGCACATAGGGAGTTTGTAGAGCCGAAGCTACTGAAATAAAAAGAATAAGAATGCTCGCAATTAGCCAAAGCGTTATTTTAACAAAGCGATTTTTGATAAATTGCATCCAAAATTAAAAAATGGTAAAAAAACCAATCATACTTGCCATAGAGTCATCATGCGATGAAACATCAGCAGCTATTATTGTTAATGGCAAAATAGCTAATAATATAGTTGCGACACAATCAGTACACGAAAATTATGGTGGTGTAGTTCCTGAATTAGCTTCTAGAGCTCATGAAAAGCATATAGTACCTATTGTGGATGAAGCTATTAAAAATGCGGGAATTACACTTCAGGATTTAGATGCAATTGCTTTTACGCAAGGACCAGGTTTGCTAGGTGCATTATTAGTAGGAGCATCATTTGCAAAATCGTTGTCATTTGCATTGGGTATTCCTCTTATTGGAATAAACCACATGCAGGCTCATATCTTAGCTCATTTTTTAGAAGAACCACATCCTAAATTTCCGTTTTTATGTTTAACGGTTAGTGGTGGACATACACAAATTGTAAAAGTAGATAGTCCTTTAGACATGGAAGTAATTGGACAAACCTTGGATGATGCTGTAGGAGAGGCGTTTGATAAATCAGCAAAATTAATGGGATTTCCTTACCCAGGGGGTCCATTAATTGATAGTTATGCTGAAAAAGGAGATGTTAATAAATTTATATTTTCAGATGCTTCAATTGAAGGGCTAAATTTCTCCTTTAGTGGAATAAAAACAGCATTTATGTATTTTTTAAGAGATAAAATTGCAGAAAATGCCAACTTTATTGAGGAAAATAAAGCTGACATATGTGCAAGTTTACAACATTCACTTGTACGTATGTTATTGCAGAAATTGAAAAAAGCAAGTGATCAAACTAAAATTAGGGAAATTGCTATAGCAGGTGGAGTTTCAGCAAATAATGGGTTAAGGAAAGGATTAAGTGTAGTAGCAGAAAAGAAGAAATGGAACATATATATTCCGAAATTAGAATACTGTACTGATAATGCAGCTATGATAGCAATGAATGCACACTTCAAATTTTTAGAAAATAAATTTTGTGATCTGAAAACAACCCCTCAACCTAGAATGGTAATTTAATTATGAAGGGATCACTTAATATAGGGGATAGTAAAATTTTTGAAAAGATAGTTTCTAAATCAGATCTTGCTGTATTTAATGAGAAACAGGTACACCCAGTGTGTTCTACATTTGCATTAGCGAGGGATATTGAGTGGTCATCTCGCTTGTTTGTATTGGATGTAATAGAAGAGGATGAGGAGGGTATTGGCACATTGCTTACCATTTCTCATCAATCACCTGCATTTGTAAATGATTTAGTTATTATTGAAAGTGTAATCCGAAGTTTTGAAAAAAATGAGTTGATTTGCAGTTATGTTGCTAAAGTTGAAGGTAGAGTAATTGCTAAGGGACAAACAGGGCAGAAGGTTTTAAAAAAGAAAAAAATTGAACAATTATTTTCGAAATTTAAAAATGGGTAAAGAGAAAGGAAAATTTGCGAGTATTATAAATATTAAAAATAAAAAAGCTTGGTTTGACTATGAGCTGGTGGATAAGTATGTTGCAGGATTAGTATTGAAGGGCACTGAAATAAAATCTATTAGAATGGGGAAAGTAACTTTGACGGATGGTTATTGTTATTTTGATAATAGTGAGGAACTTTACGCTAAAGGAATACATATATCTCCATACGAACTAGGGTCATTTTATAATCATGAATCAACTCGTGAAAGAAAGTTGCTGCTTAATAAAAAGGAATTGAAAAAACTTCTTGCTAAGAAAAATGAAAAAGGACTAACAATAGTTCCTATTCGACTTTTTGTAACTGATCGTGGATTTGCGAAGCTTGAAATAGCACTTGCAAAAGGAAAGAAAACACATGATAAGAGAGATAGCATTAAGGAGAAAGACATAAAAAGGGAGATGGAAAGAATTAAGTATTAATGAGCTATGATTTTAGGTGAAAAGGGTATTTGTAGGTTGAGCTTGATTCCGGTAAGGGGTAAAGCAGGTGATAGTTATGAAATGGTTACACAGTTACTATTTGGAGATCACTATGAGGTAATAGAGGTTTCTAACGATATTAAATGGTTAAGAGTAAAAATATTGTTTGATGGGTATGTGGGATGGATTGATGCAAAACAACATACGACAATCACTGAAGAATATTTTGAACAAATAAACCATTCCAATTATAAGATATCGCTAGATATTTCTTCTAGTATACTGCATAAAAAAAATCACATTAATGTGCTTATGGGTAGTGTGTTACCTATTTCTACTAATGAAATGTTTAAAATGGAAGAGCAGTTGGCATTTAATGGTGAATCAAAAAGTTTAGGTGAAAAGAGAGATTTTGAATATTTAAAGCAGATTGCATTAAAATATATTAATGCACCATACTCTTGGGGAGGGAAATCTCCTTTCGGAATTGATTGCTCAGGATTTACTCAGCAAGTTTTTAGAATCTGTGGATATTCACTTAAGAGAGATGCATATCAACAGTTTGAACAGGGAGCTAGTGTTGATAAAGATGTATTGCCTGGTGATTTAGTATTTTTTAAGAATGATGCTTCAAAAATTACCCACGTTGGTATAGCTTTTGGGGAAGGTAGTATAATTCATGCATCTGGAAAAGTTCGTATAGACAAGTTGGACAATGAAGGTATTTATAATGAGGAATTGAGAAAGTATACTCATCAATTAGCAGGAATTAGGAGGATTTTGAAGGCTTAATCCGCATTAAGCAATAGAGAATCCCTGCCTTGCCGGCCAGGCAGGTATTACACCCATAAATCACTGTGAAATAGACGCTTCACTTTGGTTTTGCGCATCACCATAGAGGGAGGTGCTATGCTTCTTTGCATAACCACCTATTTCTTTGTGCTTTATGGCTTCATTACGAATTCTATTGCATAATCTGGGTTTAATTTTTATACATGTAGTACAGGATTTGTTGTAAAAATCACTTCTGTACATTTCTTTTTTGGAATCTTTCATATAATATTTTTATATTCAATACATGAACAACAGAGTTCTTATGTTGAATGCCGATTTTACCCCAATGATGATATGCTCAATTGAGCGTGCTATTGTATTGATTTTTCTTGGTAAATCAGAACTTGTACACGAGGAAAAGGGCAAGTACTTGAGAACTGTTGATAAGACCTTTCCTATGCCATTGGTCATCCGACTCATTAAATACATTCATATCCCCTACAAAACGGTATCATTAACACGGTTAAATGTTTTTAAGAGAGATAGCTTTACTTGTCAATATTGTGATAGAAAAGATCATCTCACACTTGATCATGTAGTCCCAAAATCAAAAGGTGGTCGTTCTACATGGGATAATTTAGTTACGGCTTGCTCAAGATGTAATTCACAAAAGGGAGACCGTACTCCCACAGAAGCAAAAATGAGGCTTAATAATATGCCTTTTCGTCCATCTTATGCTTCTTTTCTACTCAATTTTTCTGGATTTGTTTGTGAAGAGTGGCTTCCTTACTTGAAAATTAAAAAAAGAGCATAAAAATGATGTCCATTATCGTTCGGTAATAGCTTTTGGTGTCCGCTATTTACCTCTGCTTATACTATATTTAGTATGTTATTCCCCTTTTATATGTGGCATATTCTTTGAACCCACATTATATGTAATAGATTTCCTATTGTATAATGAGGGTAGACTATGACAAGTATAAGTTATTATGATTAGAGCCAAAAACATTGAACAAAATGTACATTTAGGTAAGAGAGAATCTATTTTAAAACATCTCAATTTTCATATAGAAAAGGGCGAATTTGTTGCATTCATTTCTAAAAACGTTGAAAATAAATCAGCACTATTAAAAATAATAGGATTGTTAACGCCTATTGATAAAGGACAATTGACTTTAAATAGTATTAACGTGACAAATTTGTCACCTACCAAAAAAATGGCTTTAAGAATCCGGAATATAGGATTTGTATTTTCAGAGCCACTATTAATAGATGAGTTATCAGTATTTGAAAATGTAGAATTGCCATTAATCTATTTAAAGTTAAATAGAAAAACACGAAAAAAGTATGTGGAAAATGTTTTGAAACAACTCAATCTACTACATAGAAAGAATTATTACCCTCGACAACTATCTAAGGAATGGCAGCAACAAGTGGCTATTGCTCGTGCTTTTGTGATTAAACCTAAAATAATTTTGGCCGATGAGCCTATTGCAAAATTATCAATGTTTGGTGGAGAAGAAGTGATGAAAAGATTAGCTCAAATAAATGAACAGCAAGTTACAATAGTTATTACTTCAAATTCAATCGAAAAGGCTTCTTATGCTCAAAAACTATTTTTTATAGAAAGAGGAGAGGTGATCATTGATAAAAACTATTGATACTATATGTAGTTTTTGGTAGGATGTACTTGATGATTAATTTTGACACTTTTATCCCTTTTTCTTCCTACTTTCTTTCTTGATAAAGAAAGTAGGTAAAGAAATCAAGACTGTGAGAAAATAGGTTAAAATTTGTTTTAAATCCCTAAAATTCAAAAACTCAACGTCTTGCAGACGTCTCAAACAGTTTGAATTTTTACGTGGTTTCTCACAAATTTCTTAACACAATTTTCTCAAGGCCGAAGAAGATAAACCCCAATTTTGTTGAAAATCATGGTAATGTAGTCAAAAATGGTTGGTGGATTTTTGATATTTATGTCAAAGTTGAGGTGTATATATTATTGATCAACTTTCCATTTTCATGATTTTTAATGCTTTGTCTAAATCTTCTGGTGTGTCTATTCCTATGGTTTCAAATTCAGTAGTAGCGATTTTAATTTTATAGCCATTTTCTACCCAACGTAATTGTTCTAACGATTCTGCATTTTCAAGTGAAGAAGTTGGGAGTTTTGTAATCTGTTTTAAAATATCAGTACGATAGGCATAGATACCTATATGTTTGTGATAGGTATGATTATTATGCCATTCATCTTGCGAGAAATTTCTACCAAAAGGAATAGGGTTTCTACTGAAATAAATAGCTTCATTACTTTGGTTAAAAATTACCTTTACAACATTAGGATTAAAAATGTCTTCTTTATGATCTATGGTTTTCACTAAAGTGGCAAGTTGTGTTTTACCATCTAGTAAATGCGCTAATTGTGTGATTTGTTCTGGATTAATAAATGGCTCATCTCCTTGAATATTAATCACATAATCATATTTGTTTGCTTGTACATGCAGAGCTTCATAGCATCTATCTGTACCACTCTGATGGGTGCTTTTAGTCATACAAGCCTGACCGTCAAATCTATTTACACAATCAAAAATTTCTTGGTGATCGGTTGCTACAATTACGTCATTTAGCAATTCGCACTGCTTGGCTTGTTCATAAGTACGCTGAATCATAGATTTTCCAGCGATATCAGCTAGAGCTTTGGCAGGAAAACGAGTTGAACTATAACGAGAAGGAATAATTCCAAGAATTTTCATTAGTTATATTTTTTTTACTTTTAATGAAGTTCCTTCTTCACTTACTACTATAATTTTTTCACCTTTTTCAACAAATTCACCACGAGTATATGCATCATAAATATCTCCGTCAATGGTAACTTTGCCACTAGGGCGTAGTATAGTGAATGCTATCCCCTCTTTGTTTGTCATATTTTTATTACCAAAACCTGTAGTGTACCCCTCTTCCCGATCTTGGGTGTTAGCTAAAGCTAATCGTTGAAAAGTTTTTGATTTTGTAAACCTAACACCTCCAAAAAACATAATGACAAAACTTCCAACGAAGCTTAGAGATGTGGTAAGCAGAGCGATCATAATTTCCTTTTCATCGACAAATGAAAAATCGAAAAGGTCATTATTTATCATAACGAGCATAAGTGAGCTGAGGGTAAGTATGATTCCAGCAACACCTGCTATTCCAAAACCAGGAATAACAAATATTTCCAAAGCAATGAGTAGTATCCCAATAAAAAAAGCAATTATTTCCCAATTTTCAGCCAGTCCATTTAGGTAATGAGGGATAAAATAAAGAGTGATGGCGATTAATGCTGCCAATATTGGAAACCCTACACCTGGAGTTTGTAATTCAAAATAAATGCCACCGATAATCACCATTATCAAAATACCACTTACAAATGGGTTGAGAACTAAGGAAATAATTTTTTCCGATGTTGATACTTTATGTTTAATGATTTCATAATTTTCAATGTTGTTCAATGCTAAAACATCTTCAATGTTTTTAACTTCAGCTTCACAAAAACCATGTTTTATAGCCTCAGAAGTGGAAAATGTAATTACCTGTCCTAAATCAGATATGCTATCTAGTTGAATATTCTGATCCACCATAGCTTCAGCTATTTTAGGATCACGACCTTTGGCTTCGGCAGTAGCACGCATTTTTGATCTCATATATGATTGGTATTTATCTGGGGCAGCGGTACCATCTCCAATTACTACCGTTGCAGCACCAATACTCGAGCCTTTTGCCATATATATACTATCACAGGCTATTGATATTAGAGCTCCTGCTGAAGCCGCATTTTTATCAATAAACACAAAGACAGGTTTTTCGTAGTCGAGAATGGTTTCAACGATATCGTTTGCATCAGTAACTGCACCGCCATACGTGTCCATTTCAATTATAACATAATCTACTTCTAGATTAGTAGCTTCTTCGAATGCCAATTTGATATAGCGGTTCATCCTAGGATCTATTTCATCTTTTATCTCCAATAAATACACTTTGGATTTGTCAGTAGTTTGTGCATTCCCCGAATAAAAAACGAAAAAAGAAAGCAAAATAATTAGCGCAACTTTAGTATTCATATGCTTATTTTTGATTGAGATAAATTTAGAGAAAAAATACTAATTCTATTAATGGATTGTATGGTTAATAATAAATATTGTCATCCAATTAAAAAAAAACGTACAATATGTGTTTCAGTGATAACACTCCCCTATAATCCCCTCAAGGGGATATTTCCGATTCTCCCCTTGAGGGGAGACACAGAGGGGGTGTTTTTCATTGCAAATCAAAAAGCATGAAATATGATGATAGTCGAACATTTTTTTCTTTTCTAAATTTAATTGGATGACAATAGGTTTTAAATAAAAAATGTGAAAAATATTTCTGAACTAATTTCGGGAACAATATGGAATATTGAATTGAGTACTTCGGGTGCAATAATGGCCATCGAAATACGTGATGAAGAAAATAAGAAGGTGCTATTTTCAATTTATGATCTAGAAAAAGAAGAATGGCTCTGGAAAAATATTGAGTTTGAGGAAGCTTGGTGGATTAATTTACTCGCTATTGATGAAGAACGATTATACCTTAATTATTTCACAGATGAAGAGAATCCTCAATCAAAAAAAATAATTGTTGTAGATATTGAAACTAAGGAAGTAGTTAACGAACTAAATGAATTTAAAGAATTTGAGAAAAATAAGTTGCTAAAATTGCCGTTTCATTATGTGGAAGGGTCGGTAAATTTTGATAAAGTTGCACACTTTGTAGAACAACATTGTGCTGATAAAACCGTAAAAGCTATCGATTACTTACAAACTCATTCAGCTATTGCTATTTCTTATTATATTTATAACGAAGAAGAGTTAGTCAATTTTTTACTGATACTGAATTTGGAAGGTGAAGAAGTTGAACGAGAAAAATTAGGCGAAGGGTTGAGTAAAGTTGGGATGCAAACATTTTTTCAAGTCAATAACTGTTTGATAGCGATAAAGAACAAAATCGAATTAAAAATTTATAAACTGTGAAGAATCTGAAAGGTGTAATAACACTATTATTTATTTTTTGGTGTATTGGGGGGCTATTTGCACAAAGTGATGATACTTATATTATTCACGAAGTAAAGAAAAAAGAAACGTTATACAGCCTGTCAAGGAGTTATAATGTGCCAATTAAAAGCATCATTGCGGTAAATAAAGGTGTTGAAGAAGGTTTAAGTATCGGTCAAAAAGTAAGGATTCCTAAGCTGCTTACTAATGAAAATACAAAAGACAGGATTCACATAGTAAAAGAAAAAGAAACATTTTATAGTATTTCTAAAATGTATAATGTCACTGTTGAGGACATTAAAAAATGGAATAAAAGGTCAAGCAATTCACTTGATGTAGGGGAAAAACTTAAAATTAGAAATTCTGGAAAAAAAGAGGGTTCATCTATTGATTCATCTGCGTTAATTGGTAAGAAAGTTCACATAGTAAAAAAGAAAGAAACCTTATACGCTATTTCAAGGCAATATGGAGTAAGTACTGAAGATTTAATGAAATGGAATAAGATGTCTAGTAATGTCTTGAGTGTAGGGCAAAAATTAATAGTTGGTGAAGATGTTAAAAAGGGGAATAGAAAGAATAATGTGTCAACTAATAATAAAACTGTTGTAAACACAACTTCTGATATAACTACAGAGAAAGTAAATAATAAGACTGAAAAAACAGAAGAGAAAGAGAAGAAAAAAACAGAATCGATTGAAGTATTTGAGGACGATAAACCTCGAAGAGTAAAAAATATAAGTGGCTTTATTGAGATTGTACAAACGGGTTTGGCAGAGTTAATTGATGAAACTACTGAAACTAGAAAATTTCTTGCATTGCATTCTTCAGCTAAGGTAGGTACAATTATGAAGGTGCGTAATGAAATGAACAACCAGATGGTGATAGTTCGAGTTATCGGACGTATTCCTGATACGGGTGATAACAATAAAATACTTATTAAAGTATCGAAAGCTGCATACGACCGCTTGGGGGCACTTGACAAGCGATTCCGTGTTGAGGTGAGCTATATGCCTTGATACTTTCAATAGCTATGAATAGAAAGTTATTCGAACTTCTGGAAGAAAAATTTGATCAATTTAATCGTCCTAATTTTATTGAGAACGATCCAATTCAAATCCCACATCGGTTTTTGAAAAAACAGGATATAGAAATTGCAGGTTTTTTTGCGGCTGTACTAGCGTGGGGTCAGCGAAAAACTATTATTAATAAATGTACTGAGCTCTTGCAATTGATGGATAATGATCCTCATCAATTTATCCTGCATCACTCAGAAAAAGATTTAATAGCATTTGAAAACTTTAAGCACCGTACGTTCAATGGTACCGATGTATTGTATTTTATTCATTTCTTAAACTGGTTTTATTCAAAACATGAGTCATTAGAAACTGGTTTTACAGAGGGCATGACCGACAATGATGATTCTGTTGAAAAAGGGTTAGTTCATTTTCATGACCTATTTTTTAGCTTGGAATTTGCTCCTGACCGTACTCGAAAGCATATTGCTACTCCAGTTAGAAAATCAGCCTGCAAACGATTGAACATGTATTTGCGATGGATGGTAAGAAAAGATGATAGTGGTGTGGATTTTGGATTATGGAATGCAATAAAGCCTCATCAATTAGTTTGCCCTTTGGATGTGCATGTGGAGCGAGTAGCAAAACAATTAGGTTTGCTAAAGCGAAAACCTACCGATTGGAGGGCAGCTACAGAATTAACCAATACATTAAAGCATTTCGACCCACATGATCCTGTAAAGTACGATTTTGCACTTTTCGGGATGGGGGTTACATCATAATGTTTCTTATTTAGATGTATTAGTTTTTTATTTAAATATTCTTAAAAACCTACTGACTAAACTATCTTTTAAATCCATTTTGTTTCTTAAAAAAGAGTACACATGCAATAGTTTGTTATCCAAAAAGATGAGAATTCCATTTTTACCATCTCCTTTTCTAGTTCTGTAGTTGGTGTATCCTGATACAGGATTTTTTAACTCATTAGTATAGTAATATAAAGCAATAGATTTACGACTTACATTTTCAGGACAATTTAAAGGTATTGGACTACCATGAAAAGATTTTTCATCTGTTTTGAATATCACACAACGATTAAATTGAGGAGCAATTTTTACGTGACATTTTTCTAAACTTTCGTCCCATAGTTCTAACTCTCCATAGTATTCAGGCAACCAGTCTTTATTGAAATATAGGAGTAGGTTGATTTGTCGTTTAAGATTATGATTACGAGGGTGTACACTGAAATCTGAGTGAATATTTAAAAAGCCTCCACGAAAAGTTTGATGGAGCCCCCCTCCTTCGAGTAAAGGGTCGGCTACTAACCCTTTAATGCCAATTATATCACTTAACTTATTGCAAAATTCCTTTGAACTTAGTTCATTGATCAACTCAAGTATATTTTCAGGTATAAATTGCGGATCACTTAATCCAAATTTCTTCTCATTATAATGGATGTAACTAATCCATTTATTATCTACAGAAGGAAAGAAGTTGTTTATTTTGTTAACAATTTCAACATCTAAAAAATCATCAATTACAACATGTGGAAAAGGGTTTTGCTGAATTTTTAGGTTATTACTTGATGACCAATCCCCAAAAATATTTTGGGTCATAATATTTGATGAAATTGGATGGTTCATATTTTGGATATAATATGATTTTAATACTTTTGGTAGATGCTTGAAACTACACAAAATAATGAGAGCAACAAAAAGGTTCTTAAATGGAAGAAATTTGTAAACTATATGAATCAAAGTCATTACCTCTTTTTTTTATAAATAGTAAGAAGTGATAAATTCATTTAATGACTAAAGAAGAATATTAGTATATAGAGAGCTATAATATTATGACCAAAAAGAAAAGATGACACTTAAAACCGTAAAACTTTCAAAAATTGATTATTGGTTCCTTTTAACCATTCTTGCTATTGTGGCTCTTGTTCTTTTCAGAGTTTGTAATAATGATTTTACAAATTGGGATGATGATTTATATGTGCTTAACAATGAAAGTATAAAAAATATTAGTATTGAAAATATAAAAATATTTTTCACTTCATTTCAGGTTGGACTCTATACACCACTAACGTTGCTATCATATGCAGTAGATTATAAGGTATATCAATTAAATCCTTTTGGCTATCACCTTACTAATCTGGTAATCCATCTATTGAATAGTGCATTAGTGTTTGTTCTGATTTTGAAGATAGTTGGCAATAGATGGTCAGCGACTATTGTAACTTTATTATTTGCCATTCATCCTTTGAATGTGGAAACGGTAGCATGGATTAGTAGTAGAAAGGATTTACTATTTTCTTTTTTTTATTTATCAGGGTTGATCTGGTACATAAATTATCTAACTAGCAAAAATGTTAAACTATTATATTTAACATTTTTAATGTTTGTTTTTAGTAGTCTATCTAAACCAACTGCATTAACATTTCCAGCAGTGTTAATTGTATTAGACTACTATTATTATAATAAGATCACACTAAATTTTTTCTTGAATAAGATACATTATTTTTTAATATCAGGGGCATTATTTGCTAGTGGATTGATATCAGCATTGAGGGTAAATCCTTTTGATGTTGAACCTTTTGGATATACAATTCTTGAAAAAATAGTCTTAGCCTTATATTCTTTAGGCTACTATCTGTTTCATGCTATTTTCCCTCATAACCTTACAAATTTTCATGCCTATCCTTATAAAGGGAATAATATAATTAACATGGAATATTGGATAGGAGCAATAATAGTGATTGCTATTATTTCGTTAGTTATAAAATATAGAAAAAAAGCATTCTATTATTTTTTAGGAATTATGTTGTTTTTCATGGTGATTGGACCAGTAATTAGAGTTATTCCTTCTGGATATCCGATTGTTGCTGAACGATATTTTTATTTGGCATCAACAGGACTTTTCATGTTCATAGTTGTTATCATTACTGCTTTCAAAAAACATGATACTATAAAATATGTATCAATATTTGTTTTTTTGTTTGTCATTTTGGCTTTTGCTAAGATCAATAATGATAGAATATCCGATTGGAAAAACAGTATCACACTATGGAAAAGCACTATCAAAGTAAATCCAAATTTGTATTTTGCTTACATGAAACTCGGAGATGCTTATGCTGATGCTGGACGAATAGAAAACGCTGTTATTGAGTATCATAACTCTCTTAAAATTTATGAAGAGAACGATTATGTTTACAACGCATTAGGTAATATATACTTTGAAGCAGGAAATGAAAAAACTGCAAAAAACCATTTTACAAAATCGATTGAGTATAACCCAAAAAGCCATATTAGTTATTTTAACAGGGGAAATGTTTACAAACAGCAAGGAGCATATCAAGAAGCGTTACAAGATTACAACATAGTTCTATCACTAGATTCTAGTTTGGCGCCAGCTTTTAACAATAGGGGGTTAGTAAAAATTTTCTTAGGCGATAGTATTGAGGCATATAAAGATCTTGAAAAGGCAAAAATACTACAACCCCAAAATAAAATGTTTAACGACAATTTTAGTCGACTGAAAAATTTGTTGAACAAATAGATGATGGTGGTTAAGTACTTTAATGCATTTAGAGTAAAGGAAATTGTACCCAAACTTGGATTTGTATTTATTGGATGTGTATTTGCATTACAAGAAATAGTTTTGGGGGCTATTTTTGTTGAATTAGTTGTACTTGCGGTAATTTGTTTATTAGGAGGTGTGTCTATTTATGCTTTCAACGCCTATTTTGGATGGAATCAAGATAGTGATAATACACGATTGGTTAGTTTACGCATGATTCGAAATAAATCATTGTACCTATATTTGGGAATAACTCTACTAGTTTTGAGTATTTCCTGTGCATGGTATTTGAACCAAAATATTTTTTATCCCGCTGTAATAATTTTTTTTCTCTGGATAATATATGTTAATCCATTAATTGCAATTAAGGGAATTCCATCATTTGGAATATTATTAGCCATAGTGGCACAAGTATTCCATTTCCATTTAGGGTATTTGGCGTTTTCAAACTTCAACACTTCATCATTTTTGATTTCATTATTTTATGCTTTTCTATTTGGTGCTGGACACTTATGGCATGAAATTATCGATCATGACTCAGATCGTATGGCAGGATTAAATACTACTGCTGTTTACCTTAATGTGAGGAATGCGAAACGTGTTTTCTTCTTTATTTTTATTGGTGCACACCTATATTTAGGAGGACTTTTTGCAGTGGAAGTTATTTCTGCAATAATGTTTGTTCCCTACCTCATTTCAGTTCTATTAGTGGTGATTTATTGGAAATTGGATGCCAGTATTGATCTTTTCTCTTTTAGACGATTTTATATGATAGTCTACTTCTTGGCTACTTCAATATTTATCGTTGTGAGGTATTGGATGTAAACATAATCTATCATAATGAAGCATTAATCCTTCTTTTTGGCTTCAATGCTTAATAATTCTTTTATCAGATTTACTTCAGATCTTAGCTCATCATAGTTTGCTTTGGCTTCTTTATTCTCAGCTTTGAACTGGTTAATTTCACTTTGTTGACTTTCTATTCTAGAGACCAATTCTTGATAGATAATTAGTAGTTTTTTTACATTATCATCGTTCAGCTCTACCTTTGGGTTAAGTTCTTGTATGGCCTTGACTATGACTGGAGTAAGTTTTTCATAATCCATCGACCATAAATCAATTTGCTCATTTTCTGGTTTACTCACTATTTCAGGTATGACTTCATATACCTCTTGAGCTACAAACCCTATCTCCTCACTATAATCATTTTTGTTCACTATTATTTCATTACCTTCAACATTAGAGCTATGATGATGATAAAACTTTGGTTTTAATAGTAGTAGTTCTTTCAGCCCATAATGTATTTCAGTTTGATTGTATTTTACCCTTGTGTCCGAATAGGTTACCCAAGCATTAGCTCGAGCTCTTCCTATTCCAGCTGTTGTGTTATTAGGCAATTCAAGTTTATAAGTTGTTGTAGCAGTAGGTATAAAACCTAAAGCCACTTTGGAAGAAGTACTTTCTGCCAAATAGGTAGTGAGATTTGAACCATTCATAATAAACCCATAATTGCCTAATGCATCTCCAATGCCAAGTGATCCTGACGGTAAATCAGGATGAGCAGAACCTGCTGTAATTACTCTCCATGTGGATCCTGAAGATGAATTATATAGGTTAAGTGCTGTCCCCCATGTATTTGAGCCACTAACTTCCAATGCAGTTTGATCTGCAGTAGTAATTTCCAACTGAGATGTTGGGTCAGGTGTATTTATACCTATATGACCTGTTGTTTCAATAACCAATCTATCGTTTGTACCCAAAGTTGTATTATCTGAAATTTTGAATTTATCTAAATCAGAATTGTCAACACCCATGGTAATGGTTTGTGCCTGACCAGTAAAACGCATACCCACATCGCCAGTTCCTGAATTTTGAATCGAAAACTGAGGTGTTGTTGTTGTTGTTGTCTGTCTAAGGAATGTTTGACCTGCTGGATAAATTTGTCCATCACCAGCACCATTCGTGTAGACTCTTAACCAACCATTTGTTCCAGAATTCTCAATACTAACCAATGTAGTGCCAGTGGTGTTTATATCTCTAAAATACGTGTCACCACCTACATTTAGTGCATTGGTAGAGTTAGTGAAAGATAAACCTGTTTCATCTCCAATTAAATTTGTGCCATCAGAAAAAATCACAGCATTAGCTCCAAAGCTAGAAGTGCCCGTACCACCTCTAGCAACCGGCAAGATTCCTGTTGTTATTTTAGCTGCATCTAAATTAGGAATATCGGCAGAAGTTAATGCCCCTGAACTTAACAAACCTGTTGCATCAGCGGTAACAATTCCTACTCCCAAGTTGGGAATAGTTACTGCATTAGCACTCGATATTCTTAACGCTTCTCCACTTGTTTCATTCTTAATAGTGAAATCTGCAACAGCATCTACGCCAAAAATCCACTCCCGTGCTGGTTGGTTAGGATGACCTACTTTTAATTGAGAACCAGAATTTGAAAGCACATGTAGATTAGATTCGGGTGTTGATATTCCTACTCCTACTCTACCAGTTGCCTCATCCAAATAAAGCAATGAAGATGCATCGTTTTTGGTGATGGAAATATTATCAGCAGCAGCTAATTGAATAGCATTTCCACCATTATAGGCACTTTGTAGTGAAGTCGATCCCGATATTGCTGCTCTTACAGCTGCTTCTGTAACTAAATTAGCGTCTGTTCCAGGGTCAGCGATGCCAGTTGCTGCATCAACAACAGGTCTAAAAACTAAATCACCTGCACCATTACTTCCCAATACCTGATTATCTCCTGTAGGAGCTACCCAATTTACAATTCCAGCAGTAGTTGTAGCTAAAAGAGAACGCGTTGTTCCATTAGGTGCAATTTTACCAGTAGTAATGGTGTTGGCTGTTATATCATCTGCAGTAATTGAAAGATCTGTAATTTTTCCCCCAACTCCACCAGATATTGCTCCATCAGTGATAGTAACTACCCCTGTGTTAGAGATAGTAGCATCACCACTCATTGTAGCCCCTGTTGGAGTTGTACCACTAGAAACAATGATCTGTGAATCAGTAGTTGCAGGGAGTCCTACCGCACCATCAATATCGGTTTGAAGTTCAACTAAAGCACTTTGCACATCTGTTGAAGCTAAATTACCAGTAGGTGTAACTGTTGCTTTCGAAGCAGTTACATCACTAATGTCAGCATCGACAATGGTTGCATCGGTAATTTCAGTAGATGTAATCGCATTGGCAGCTATGGTAACTACGCCTGTATTGGAGATGGTTGCATCGCCACTCATTGTAGTCCCTGTTGGAGTTGTGCCATTAGATACTATTATTTGTGCATCGGTAGTTGCAGGGAGTCCTACAGCACCATCAATATCAGTTTGAAGTTCAACTAAAGCACTTTGCACGTCTGTTGAAGCTAAATTACCAGTAGGTGTAACTGTTGCTTTCGAAGCAGCTACGTCAGAAATGTCTACATTAACAATAGTACCATCAGCAATTTCAGCAGAAGTAACGGCATTAGCATTAATAGTAAGCCCACTATTGAAATCCCCTGAAATATCCCCTGCTGCATTGGGGACAGTAGTAAGTGCCAAATCATCAGTAGCATCGGTGTCACCCGTGTTGGTAATTACAGTTCCAGTAACATTTATTCCTGTACCTGCTGTGTATGCTGTTCCACCACTATTGGGGACTATTGTCCAAGCTGTACCATTAAATTGAAGAATATCACCATTAGCCGCCCCCACAGTAGTCAAATCAGCTAGTGCAACAGTGCCATCCAATATTTCGGTAGTTGTTACTGCACCATTCGCTATTTGAACATTGTTCAAATTCCCAGTAAGATCACCATTAATGCTCAATGTAACCGTACTACCACTTCCGCTTATCGTTAATTCCCCTGTGGCACTATTATAAGTCAATGTCTGATCAGTACCTCCTCCAGATCCTCCGCCAATTTCCGTCCATGCTGTTCCGTTCCAATAATACACTTTGTTGTCACTTGAATCATAAATTACCATACCCTTCTCAGAAGGCACAAATCCAGAACGAGTAGTAACAGGCAAAATCAACCCTTGCTGTCCATTGGGTACTAGCCATAGTACAGCATCAGCTTTAGTGGTAGTACTCCCAATAGCTACAGAGTTATCCTGAGCAAATGTGAGGGATGAAAAGAAAAGAAAAGCACTAAATAGGAATAGGGTTTTGATACGTGTGGTTGGGAAGTGCTGCATCATGTAGGTTTAGTTGTAGTG
>JAOUKH010000009.1 GCA_029882685.1 Cyclobacteriaceae bacterium | reverse complement strand
ATCACTGTGAAATAGACACTTCATTTTGATTATGCGCATCACCATAGCGGTGCTATGCTTCTTTGCATAACCACCTATTTCTTTGTGCTTTATGGCTTCATTACGAATTTTATTGCATAATCCGGGTTTATTTTAATTTCACTTTTTCACTCAATAGCACCCTAAACGTTTGCACGAAAAATATTTAGTTCAGCAGATAATATTTTCTCTATGAAGTTGTTATTATCTTTTGGTTATAAAAGATGATTTTTAACGTTCGGGTTAAGAAATTGTAAATATGCTCCTAATAAGCATCAAAAATGAATTGTCATTCATAACGCAGTGATAAATTCCTAAATATCAACACAACAAAAATAAAAGACTCATCTCATCGCTCTTAATAATATCTATTTTTGGTTTTTGATGTGTTTTTCATCTAAACCAGATGCCTTAACCTGAACTCACGTTAGTTCTAGGTGCATCTACTTTCATATTTCCAAATTTGAAACTTAAATTCTTATAATGAGAGATACGTGATTGGAAAAATGATATAACTGCAATGATTTAAAGGTTTCAAAAGTTGGCACAATTTTGTCTCATGTTATAAAAAAATATATATACTGTTATGAATGCTTTAAATCCAAATGCCACAATCGCCCAGCTTTATTATTTATTAATACATGCCGATGACCGAGTTGATAAAAAAGAAAAGGAAATGGGAAAAAATCTAGTAGAGATTGAGGAACTAAACCCAGAACTTTTTTATAATGAAATTGCACGTCTTGAAAATATTGATTACAAAAAGTTATTACCTGAATGTTCCGATGTACTTAAAAAGTTTGAAAAAAAAGTGCAAATAAGGTACATAGCTTGGATGTGTATAATAGCTAATTCAGATGGCTTTATGGATAAAGAAGAATGGAAACTTATCTATCAACTATATCATAACCAACTAAAATTGCCCTTAGATGCAATTATGGATGAACAAAAAGTAATTAAACAATTAATTAAAATCAAATACAGGGGGGTAGCTTAATACATTTAAGCAGTCTTTTCGTTTTGAGTAATAATGTAATCAGCAATATGATTTACATCAACAAGCACTTTACGACCTTCCTTAGGATCTTTTATTTTAATTTTATATTCTCGCTCAAGCATTACAATTAATTCTATAGAATCTATAGAGTCAAGTCCCAATGTTTCTCCAAATAGTATTTCATCATCTTTAATGTCCTCAGGTGTTAAGTCTAGTAGATTAAGATATTTTATAATATGAACTTTTAACTCGGCTTTTAATTCTTCTCTATTCATTATAATTTATATTAGTTTTTCATGTTTTAGTTTGCCAAATGTAATAAGCTGACAGGCAATAATAAAAAGGATAATTGATATAAATGCACGAATTAGATCAATAAATCCACCATCGCTTAAAAATAATATATAAAAACCATCCAAACACCAACGCATAGGGGAGAGATTACTAATGAATATCATGTAATCTGGTAATGCGAAAAGAGGGACCCAAATGCCTCCTAGTGCTGCAAATATCATAATGGATATTGACCCAATACCATTGTTTTGTTCTGGAGTATTGGCAATACTACCAATCATTACTGCATAACTTACCGCTGCCATACTACTCAATAAAATGATAACAATAAAGGCACCAATATTAGATGGTAGATTAAGATCAGGTAAACCAATTAATGGAAAAATGAGTTTTCCTATCGAAAAAATAACTACAACTTGAAGTAGAGCAGCAATTATATAAACTAACATTTTGCTGATTAGAATTAAGCTATAATGAGTAGGTGTAGTTTTTAGACGTGTAAAGCTTCCACTATTTTTTTCTTGAGTGATGTTGCTTCCTAAAGACAATACCATAAAAAACATAGCAAATATTGTCCAAGCAGGAATATTGTGTTGTGTTGAATTAGGGTTGGGAACGTTATGAGTAGTTGTAGCAACAATTTTTTTAATTTCTATTTTATTTTTTAAGATAGTTTTTTCAAGACTTTTGGGATTATCTATTCCCATTTGGTTATATACTTTTTCAACCATTAACGTTTGCTCAACACTACCTAAAAATGTGTATATCAAACTCATAATAGAATTGGCATAATTATCCTGTAATACAGGATCGTGAAAAAAAATAATTCCAACATTTACTTGCTTGTTGTTGGTAGTTGCGTTATTGGATAACCCTAAATCTTGGAGCATTTTTTTCGAGACAAGTTCCGCTTTATTTTCCATAGATTTTGAAAAATTTTCTGGAATATAAAGTGCGATAAGCTTATCTCTTTTAAGTAATTCAGAATTTGTATTTTCTTTATTTAAGCTATTATCAGTTTCTATATCAAAAGCTTTTGAGTCTTCAATGAGTTTAATAAGTTTCTCTCCTAAAGTTCCCTTGTCTTGATTGGAAATAAGTATTTCAACACTATTTTCATTAATTATTTTGTAGGCACTATCCTGAATAATGGTCATCAAAAAAACGAGAGCTATTGGTAGTCCAAACATTAATGACAACCCTACTTTATCATTCAGTAGAATTAAAAACTCTTTCTTTATGGAGATAATGAATTTATACATCACGATACTCGGTTCCTGTAAGTTGAATGAATAATGATTGAAGATCTTTAGATTGATGCTTTATTAGTAGGTTCTCTATAGAATCACTAGCAATCATTTTGCCATGATCTATTAAAATAATAGAGTTACAAAATTCTTCAGCTTCGGCTAAATGATGTGAAGTGTAAATGATAGTTGTACCATTTTGGTTGAGTTCATCCAGTAACTTCATTATTGCATGTTTACTTTGAACATCAACACCTACAGTTGGCTCATCGAGTAGTAAAATAGTAGGTTGATGAATAATTCCTATTCCTAAATTTACTCGTCTTTTCATACCACCTGAAAAAGTATTTATTTTTTGACTTGATACTTTTTCTAATCCAAGTACAGATAGTAAATTGTTTGTTCTTGCTTTTATAGTTTTTTTATCCAGATTGTAAAGAGCTCCAAAATATTCAAAATTTTGAATAGGTGTTAGTTGAGGGTAAAAAGCATAATCTTGAGGTACAAAACCTATTTGTTGCTTTATATTGCCTTTATGTCCAAAATGTATACTTCCTGATGTTGAGGGTAATATTTTACAAATTATGGAAATGAGTGTAGTTTTACCGGCTCCGTTAGGTCCTAGAACTCCGAATTTATCTCCAGTATTAATGGATAAATTAATATTATCTAAGCTATTATAATTAGCATTTTTATACCTTTTTGAAAGATTCTTAATGTCAATACAGATTTGAGGAGGCATTATGACAATTTAATTTTTGATAGCTGACGAAAAGCTTGATGTTCAACTTCATATATTTCGTCTAAAATAGAAGCAGAGTGCTCAAAGTCACTTTGTTCAGTTAATCTTCCTTTATAAATTCCAGCCATTTGAACAGCACTCTCACGCCATAAATCCCCTGCTTTGGTTATTTGTTCTGATACACCCAAAAGTTTTTCATTTCCATTAAAGTAGCTGGCTGCCTCTTCCAAAAATGCTGCGTAGAGAAAACGAAAGCCACCCCCTCCAGTACCAATTTCTTCTTGCATACGAACTATTTGTCCTAGATACAAACCTGCCTTTCTTTGCCCAAGCTTATCACGCCATTTTCTCACCTGTCGAGCCGTAAATTTTATTCCTTTAGCACCCGCAAAAAAACCAGGAATATATAACATGTCTCGAACACTATGTTTAATGGCTTTAATGATCCCCTTTTTCAATAATTCATCAGATACAGGTTGTACATTAACAGGAAAATATAGGTGTCCCTTTGGAGCAAGAGGTCCCTGTGCAAACCTTACTTTTTCTAGTTCACTAGGGGAGAGAGTATTGGTACTTTCCATAACAGGGTCACTTACCAGATAATTACCCTCATCATCTTTGCCGTAAATAATAATATTATGTGAATTGAAATGAAATCGATACTCTGGCGGAAAATAAGGTAAGTGGAATACTCCTACCTGACTTCCAACTAATATGCCCTTTTCAATTTTATCATCAAGGTAATGCTGCGCAGTGGCCTTATCTTTAAATTTTTTTCGTTGAACTTTAACCTCTAATAACCTGCAAGTGCGTTTAAATATCGCTCCAGGAAATGTTCTAAATGATATAAAAGGTCCGTTCAATACTGTGATGAAAGGAAGGTGTAAGTAAAAAAGCCCAGAACCTAATCCGAATGCTAATGGTTCACTCATAAACTTAATTCCATGATGTTGAAGTAGACTTGTAGTTACTCCATTTTCGCAATGAGCAGTTTGTATATGGTTAATACTAATAGGAGGGTTGGTGTTATTATCCATTAAAATTTTTTAGTTCTTCCAACGAAATATCAAATGCATCTGCATATTTCTGAAGCTTTTTATCACTTAATTTTTTAAAGACATGAGGTTTCATATGTCGCTTTACAGTAAACCTCCAAAATCCTGTATAACCTGTTATTACTTGCATGTCCATCAATCGTAACTCGAAAAAATAATAAATAGGACTTTTCTCCCCATTTATCACTGCATTTCGTGCATCTTCAATTCGATGATTAATATCATCCCAAGCATTATCAAGAGCTTCGGCTTTAATATTCCAGCCAGTACTTAAAGCTTTTTCGTATTTGCCATCTTTATTTTTTACGTAACAGATATCACGTGTATATCCTTCCAAAGCTGATTTGTCTTGAGGAAGCTCTTGCTTTTTCATTTTAACAAACGGTTAGCAGGCAATAAACATAGGAGAAACGAGCACTTTCAGGAATAGATAGAAGAATTTTTTCACCTACTTTTAATTTTTTACTCTTTATTAAATCATCTACCATAATGTAGATAGAAGCTGCTCCCACATTTCCAATTTTATCTAGGTTGGTAAACCATTTCTCTTTAGGTATAGGAATTCCTTTTTCATGCATACGAGCATCTATTTTATCTTCAAAAAAGTAGCTAGACATGTGAGTGAGAAAGTGATCTATCTCACTTGACTTAACACCTTTTTTCTCTAGAGTTTTGGCACAAGTATCTGTACCTAGCTTAACAATTTTTTCTCCTAGTAATTTAACGTCTTGTTTAATGCTTAAGATGGATTGATTTATGATTTCCTCAGGAGTATACTCTTTAAAACTTTTAGTAGTCCCATCCTCCATTTTTTCACAACCTTGATACATACAAGCCTCTTCCTGATTGGCAAAAGATACAGATTCAATCCAGTCAATTCGTAATGAAACCCCTGTTTCACTTTTCTTATTTTCAATCAAAAAAGAACCTGCTCCATCAGAAAGCATCCATCTTAAGAAATCCTTTTCAAATGCAAGAATAGGCTTTTCCTCTACTTCTACCAAACGCTGTATCTCTTCCTCAAACTTGTCATGACGCATTCCTTGTCCTAAGCGTTCAGAAGCACAGGTAACTGCTTTGCTTACTTCTTCGGATTTTATGGCATAGTATGCATATTTTAAAGAATGCATTCCTGAACAGCAATTACCAGAAGGAGAGGTAACATCTACATTTCCTGTTTCAGGTAATGAGCCATGAACCATCATACCGTGTGAAGGCATTATTTGATCGGGGGATGAGGTGGCACAACTCAATAATTCTACCTCTTTTATTTCATCAGGATTTGCAGAAAACAAATTTTTAATAGCTGTAGCAGCTATCTCGCTATTAGTGTGAGTGAGTTTCCCATTCTTATCCATAGCGTAGTAACGCTGCTTGATCTTATTGTTCCTCAAAATTAGAGCTCTTGTTCTAGAAGCTGCTCCGTTAATAAATCCTAAATACTCTTCAATTTCATCATTGTCAATTGGATTATTAGGTAAAAAACTAGATGTACGTGTAATATAAACTTCAGGCATTGTTGGTATTTAATTTTACGGAACAAAAATAATCTTTTTTTCTTTTTAGATTACCCATAACAAATGGTTTTACTAAAATATTGAATATTAATAATACTATTGGAGAAATAATAAATAAAGCAAAAATGAGATAATACTTAAAAAAACCTACCCAAAACATTCTTTTTTTAGAAGTTGTCCCTTTTGATGTAATAAGGTTGGCCCAAATTCTAAATAATTTCTTGGCTCGTTGTTCAATAAATAGAATGTTGGTTTTAATATTTATTCTACCTGATTCAAGAATTTTTTTCTGTAGTGAATTGTAGTTGTTGTTGTTTAATGTTGTATTTATGATTTCACCAAATTCATCAACACTATTGATGTCTTTTTCTGAAATTCCAGGTTTAGGAAATATGCCCCATTTTCTAGTTTTTTCACCTCCAAACATCCAGTGCATAATCGTTAGTGCACTAACCAAATTATTATTCCTGTCTATTAGTGGTATATTGGCTACTAAAACACCACCTGAGTTATGAATCATGCTTTTTACACTCTCCTGTGCATTAAGCCACATGTTTCTAGCTCCTATTACAGTAATAACAGGTGTGTCTTTAATAATATTTAGGAATTTTTCATTTTTTAATAACGAGGTCGCTGGTAATGAAGGAGATAAAAACCAAGGTTGATACCCGAAAATAATAAGATCATAATTATTACGATTAAAGGTTATAGGAGCTAATTCAATTGGTTTCTCTAATACTGTTTCTGGCATTGCATCAAAAAATGCTTTCCCAGACCATGGAAATGGAAATTTTTTATATGGAGTGACCCTAACGACTTCAATACTATGATGCCCCAGAGGTTTTATAATATTACTCAAAATATCATTTAACTGTCCTGTTTGAGAATAATTAACAACTAAAATGTTTTTCATAAAGACATTTGAAAAAAATAATCGACCATTATAATATAATTATCTGTTTTTATAATAATTTTTCGGAAGAAAGAATCTTTGAATCTTTACTATAATTTAATATATGTGTTTTAAGAGTTTGAGGAAGATTGTTGTATTGTTCTATGATTATTAATTTATCAGTTTTTATGTTAGAATTATACCCTAATATACTAGGTGCATTTTCTTGAATAGCTAAACGCAAAAAACGATACTCAATATTATCAGGAAATTTAACAATTTCTTCTTCTAATGCTGTATGACCTTTCCTGAACATAGCTATTTTATCTTTTACAGCTTCTTCAAATGAAGACCTTTTCATAATTATTGCTCCTTGATAAGCTCTAATTTGTGAGTTTGTCTCTAGATTTTGAAGTTCCTTTATTTGCTTATCAATAATGCTTATTTCTTTAGAAGATAATGCTTTGTAGAAATTGGAAGCCATGTCTTGCTGAGGCAATATGGGTAAAAGCAATAAAAAGTAAACTATTAATAAAGCTTTCATACTTGTTTTTATTTTTTACGACATTTTAATATAGTTTGGTAACTATGACCAATTAATGGAAAAACCTCAGCAACTTCCAAGCCAGATTTTCTCACTAAGTCTTTCATTGCCTCACAACTGTACATTTTACTATTGCCATTAGCAATAGCAGTAAAGTATAAAGAGGTTCCAGTTAGACTATATTTTGCTGCAGGATATTCTTGATTATCAAAGAATGGCTCCATAATGTAAATATCAGTTTCTGAATTTGTTGCTTGAGCTACATTTTTAAGTATTTGTATAATCTCTTCGGAAGAGAAGCAATCTAAAAATTGGCTCATCCATATAGCATCAGCTCCTTGTGGGATTCTTTGAAATTCGTCTAATAAATCAATCTGATGGAAGTCTATTCTGTCCAAAAGTTTATTTTGTTTAGCGTTTTCACGAGCTACATTTAATTGTCCAGGGAGATCTAAAATTTTTATTTTCACATCTTCATCGAAATTACAACATGCAAATGACCATTTGCCAGTATTTCCTCCAATATCAAATAGGTATTTTGGTTTGTTTTTAAATACAATTTCTAAAGCTGTTGGAAAAGCATCATCAGAATAATAATGATCAAATTCAAACCATGACTTTTTATTTTTTTCAGGTAACTGGGATAAACCTTCATATAATGTTTTCCAATTTCCAAAGACTTTGAGTCCTTCTGGTTTACCACTCTTTATACATTCTGTTAATGATTTAGCACCATCATAACATATGTCATTTACAAAATTGAGATTAACCCTTGTCAATTCATCATTTAAAATAAAAAAACCAACTTTACTTAGTCTTACTCTATCATTATTTACATACTCTACTATGTTTGCGCATTCAGCCATCTCTAAAAGTACTCGTACTCCATAATCACTTAAGTTAAGGTTTTCACAAATGTCTTTTATATTCACCTCAGAAGAATTATCAAATAGATAATCTAAAATACCCAATTCTCTTAAAGAGATTACAGTTTGAAATACGATGGGAGAGAAGGCTATTTTTTGTGCTTCAAATTTAGCGTCAAGTGCAGTAAGCTTTTTTTCTGTTAGTTTTTGCATGCCTAAATATAGAATTGATTTTTTATTTTTCGTAACAAACAAAAGTAATTAGAGAAAAAGGTGAAATTAGATATGTGTTTTACGTATGAATATTTAAAAACAATGTTTCAAAAAATTTAAAACACAGTAAATACCGTTTGTAATTTTCTGAATTAAATATTGTCTTCAATTTTTTTTACTATAATCACAGAAATGATTACTACTCAACATTATACAATGTGAATATATATAACATATGGGCACATTTTGATTTGTAGATAAGAATAGAATTATACAAGATTGTTTTTTTGTGAAAAATGCCTAAAACGAAATTTTATATTTTTTGTTATTTATAATAATTATAAATAACAAAAAATTAAAGTTTAAAAATGCCTTAAAATCAAAAAACAAAGCACTTATATTCAACTTCACTTTGGAATTAATCTGAAAACAAAAAATGGTTGGCAATTTAAGATTTGAAATAAATGAAGGACGTATTAGATTTGTATCGCTTTGTAAGAAAGGCTATAAAAAAAGTTATAACAAATAACGTAAGCATGACGAGAAAAAGTTTAACCGCTCGCATTTTAAAAACATTCGCATTTACCGCTTTATTGACGGTCACTTTCATGACTGCATTCTCACAAGAGATTCCTACTGATGAAGCTAATATCAGTGAAGGAAAGACGTTGTTTAATGCAAATTGTAAAACCTGTCATAGTGTACAAAATAAACTAGTAGGGCCAGCATTGAAAGATGTATACGACAGAGCTCCATCTGTTGAGTGGATTATTAGTTTTGTCAAGAATTCACAAAAGGTAATTAAAGGGGGGGATGAATATGCAGTAGCTTTATATAAAGAATATAATAATACTGAAATGACACCTTTCGATTCGTTTTCAGACGAAGAGATTCTTGATATTTTAGCTTATATAAAGAATGAAACCGATAACCCAGAAGTAGTTGCTGAAGCTGTAAGCGAAACTAGTGAAGATGCTCAAGCCGATTCTGCAATACCTAGTACCTACTTAAATGCTATAGTTATTGGTTTAATCATTGTATTAGCACTTATTTTTGTAGTGTTAGTATTAATTACTACTGTACTCACTAAATATGTAAATAATAAAGATCTTGATAAAGAAGATAAAGAGTTTGTAAATCAATCTTTTAGTATAGGAGCTACACTTTCAAGTAAGCCATTTATATTTTTAGTAGTGTTTTTATTTTCTGCTATAATGTTTAAAGTGGTGATTAATGGTCTATTCTCCATTGGGATTCAAAAAAATTATCAACCCACACAGCCTATTGCATTTTCTCATCAAATTCATGCAGGGCAGTATGAAATTGATTGTAATTACTGTCATACAGGTGTAATGAAGAGTAAGAATGCAAACATACCGTCTCCTAATATTTGTATGAATTGCCATAGCTCTATTACAAAAGGAACAAACACTGGTGAAACAGAAATCAGTAAAATATATGATGCTATAGAAAACAATAAACCAATAGAATGGGTGCGTATTCATAATTTACCAGATTTGTCTTATTTCAACCATTCACAACATGTAAATGTGGGAGGAGTTGAGTGTCAAACTTGCCATGGACCAATTGAAGAAATGGATGTTGTAAAACAGCATTCAATGCTTACTATGGGATGGTGTGTGGATTGCCATAGAAATACAGAACTTAATACTAAGGATAATAAGTACTACGATAAGTTAGTAGAACTACATAAGGAAGACAGCGACAAAGCACTTACAGTAGAAGATAATGGTGGGTTGGAATGTGCTAAATGTCATTATTAATACAGTTAATTTTAGATAAGATTCTACTTATATATACAATATGAAAGATAATAAGAAAACGTACTGGAAAGGTATAGAACAATTATCTAACGATGCTGCATTTATTAAAAATGCAGAAAGAGAATTTCCTGAATCTGTAACAGAAGAGACTAGCGAAAGTTCTCGAAGAGATTTCTTGAAAATGATGGGCTTCAGTGTTGCTGCAGCATCATTAGCTGCTTGTGAAGCTCCTGTCAGGAAAGCTATTCCTTATTTGAACAAACCTGTTGATGTAGATCCAGGTGTAGCTAACCATTATGCTTCCACATATATTAATGGTGGAGATTATTGTAGTGTTTTAGTGAAAACAAGAGAAGGAAGACCTATTAAAGTAAACGGAAATAATTTATCTCCAGTAACCAATGGTGGTACTTCTGCTCAGGTAGAAGCATCTGTATTGTCTCTTTATGATGAAGCTCGATTAAGAGGTCCAAAATCAAAAGGTGAGAATGCTACATGGGATCAAATAGATGATAGTATAATTTCCGAACTGGATAAAATTGCTGCAAATGGAGGAAATATAAGAATAGTAAGTAATACAGTTCTTAGTCCAAGCACATTTAAATCAATCGAAGATTTTAAAACAAAATATCCTACTACTGAACATGTGATGTACGATCAAGTGTCGATGAGTGGGTCTGCAATAGCAAATGAACGCTCATTTGGAATAAAGGCATTGCCCTCTTACGATTTCTCTAAAGCAGAAGTAATTGTTGGTGTGGGAGCTGATTTTCTTTCAACTTGGGGTTCTCCAATCGAAAATACATATCAATACGCTCAAACTAGAAAACTTAAGGATAAGAAAATGTCTAGACATTTTCAGTTTGAGTCAAACATGACACTTACTGGGTCTAATGCTGATTACAGAAGCATGATTAAACCTTCTGAAGAAGGAGCTGTAATTGCTAATATATATAATATCCTTGCTCAAAAAGCTGGAATTTCTTCTGTAAGTGCTCAAAAAATTGAAAAGGAAACGATATCCAAAGCAGCTAATGATCTTTGGAAAGCAAAAGGAAAATCACTAGTTGTAGCTGGATCAAATGATCCTTCTATTCAGGTAATGGTGAATGCCATCAACGATCTTCTGGATAATTATGGTAGCACTATAGATTTAAGTACTGCTGTAAATTATAGAAAAGGTGATGAAGCTATTATGGATGCTTTCATCAACGATGCTGCATCTGGAAATGTTGCAGCTGTAATATTCTTTAATGCAAACCCAGTTTACGATTATTATCAGGGAGAGAAATTGGTAGGAGCTTTAAGTAAAGTTGGATTAAAAATATCCACTGCTTCAGTTGAAGACGAAACAGCTACTTTGGTTGATTATATCGCTCCAGATAATCACTATTTGGAATCTTGGAACGATGCTAGTCCTAAAAAAGGGCAATATAGTTTGGCTCAGCCTACTATCTCACCAATTTTCAAAACAAGACAAGCACAATCATCATTTTTAATCTGGTCAGATAATGATGATGATTATTTTAAATACCTCCAAAATAATTGGAAGACAATGGCTGCGGGCAACTTTCAGGCATTTTGGGACAAGACTTTGCATGATGGAGTATTCGAAAATCCATCGGAAGTAGAAAGTGTAACACTTACTTTTGTTGGAGATGTAGCAGCGGAAGCGAGTGCCATTAATAGTAACTATAAGTCAGGTGGTGATTTTGAATTGATGATTTACGAAAAGTCATCTGTAGGAAATGGTTCACAAGGAAACAATCCATTACTTCATGAATTAGCAGATCCTATTACTAAGGCAACTTGGGACAACTATATCACTATGTCAGTTGCTGATGCAGGCTTCCGTCTTGATGATGCTAAAACAAAAATGGCAAATGTAACTGTTGGTGGTAAAACATTAAGCCTACCAATTATGGTACAACCTGGTCAGGCAAATGGAACAATTGGTATTGCTTTAGGGTATGGAAGAACTAAAGCAGGTAAGGTAGGTGATAATGTTGGTAAAAACATCTATCCACTTGTAGGTAAAGTTAATGGGACTCAATGTTTAAGAGTTTCAAATGGTGTGTCTGTTGAGGTTACTGAAGAAGTTTATCAACTAGCTCAAACTCAAACGCAGAATACGTTTATGGGTCGCGAAACAGTTATTCAGGAAGCGACCTTAGAAGAATATAAGAAAGATGAAGGTGCTGGAAGGTTTCATCCTCATGTAGCTACATGGCAAAGTGAAAGTGGACAGGTGAAACCTGAAGAACTAACAATGTGGCAAGGACATGAATATAATGGTCATCATTGGGGCCTTAATATTGACTTAAATGCTTGTAACGGTTGTAGTGCTTGTGTTGTGGCCTGTAATGTGGAAAATAATATTCCAGTAGTAGGAAAGCAAGAGGTTATCATGAGAAGAGAGATGACTTGGTTGCGTATCGATAGATACTATAGCAGTGCATCAAATGATGTATCTGATTATGAGGAAATGGAAAAGGCCGCAGAAAATCCTGAGGTAGTATTTCAGCCCATGATGTGTCAGCACTGTAACAATGCCCCATGTGAAACAGTTTGCCCTGTTGCTGCAACTACGCATAGCACCGAAGGTCTTAATATGATGGCTTATAACCGTTGTATCGGAACAAGATACTGTGCGAACAACTGTCCTTATAAAGTAAGACGTTTTAACTGGTTTAAATATCATGACAACGATCAATTTGCAGATGTAAATCCTCAAATGAATACTGAAGTTGGTAAAATGGTATTGAACCCTGATGTAACAGTTCGGTCAAGAGGTGTTATGGAAAAATGTTCTTTCTGTGTTCAAAGAATTCAAGAAGGTAAATTGGAAGCTAAGAAAGAAAGAAGAGAACTGAAAGATGGAGAGGTTACTACAGCATGTGCTGCTGCTTGTACTGCTGGAGCGCTTACATTTGGAGACATGAATGATAAGAATAGTGCTATCACTAAATTGATGAAAATTGAGGATGGTGAGACAGGAAAAGAAATAAAAATAATGAAAAATAAGCGCGCTTATCATGTTTTAGAAGAAATTGGGGTAAGACCTAATGTATTCTACATGACAAAAATTAGAAACAAAGCGTAAGTAGTATTATAAACGAAACTGAGCGTAAAAAACATATAAATATGCAAGTTACTTCACCTTTAAGAGAAACGTTAATAACCAAAGGTAAAACGGTACACGATATTACTGAAGATATTTGTCGTCAGGTAGAAGGTAAGCCAACAAAAAGTTGGATGATTGGAATGGCTATATCCTTGGGGATTTTGGCTATAGGTGCTTATGCAGTTTTTGCATTATTGTGGGAAGGAATAGGAGTTTGGGGAATGAATAAAACCGTTGGTTGGGCTTGGGATATCACTAACTTTGTTTGGTGGGTTGGAATTGGTCATGCTGGTACTCTTATTTCAGCTATCCTATTATTATTCCGACAAAAATGGAGAATGTCTATTAACAGAGCTGCTGAAGCAATGACGATTTTTGCTGTTATTTGTGCTGCAACTTTTCCTATGTTCCATATGGGACGACTTTGGATCGGGTTTTATTGGGCATTACCTCTTCCAAATGCTTTTGGATCACTTTGGGTAAACTTTAACTCACCACTACTATGGGATGTATTTGCGATATCAACGTATTTTACGGTTTCTTTAGTGTTTTGGTATATTGGTTTAATTCCTGATTTTGCAACTATTAGAGACAGAGCAACTAATAAAATTTCAAAAGCAGTGTATAGTGCATTGAGTTTTGGGTGGGATGGTGCAGCAAAAACTTGGATGAGATATGAATCTGTAGCATTAATATTAGCAGGTTTGGCTACTCCACTTGTACTTTCAGTACATACTATTGTATCTATGGATTTTGCTACTTCAGTTATCCCTGGATGGCACACAACTATTTTTCCTCCATATTTTGTGGCTGGAGCAATATTCTCTGGTTTTGCTATGGTGCTAACATTAATGTTGGTTACAAGAAAAGTTTTTAAACTGGAAGATTACATCACAATTTATCACATAGAGTTGATGAATATAGTAATCATTATTACAGGATCTATCGTAGGTGTTGCTTATATCACAGAGTTCTTTATAGCGTGGTATTCAGGAGTACCTTATGAACAATACGCTTTTATTAACAGGGCATTTGGCCCATATAATTGGGCTTACTATACAATGATGACTTGTAATGTTATTGCACCACAACTTTTCTGGTTCAAAAAAATCAGAACAAGTATTGTTTCCACAATGGTGATATCTATAATTGTAAATATCGGAATGTGGTTCGAGCGATTTGTAATTATTGTTACCTCACTTCATCGTGATTACTTGCCATCAAGTTGGGTAATGTTTTATCCAACTAAGTACGATGTTGGTGTTTATTTATTTTCTTTTGGGTTCTTTTTCACTGCCTTCTTATTGTTCTCGAAATTTTTTCCTGTACTCAATATGGCTGAACTCAAAAGTATTGTTAAGTCAAGTTCTGAAAAAAAATAATATATGGAAAGTGGAAAAAACTTTGTTCTCGGGATTTATAATGATGAGGATGTATTATTGGAAGCTGTCACAAAGGTTAGAGAGAGTGGCGTGAAAATACATGAAGTATATTCTCCATTTCCAGTACATGGATTGGAAGATGCTTTAGGGTATAAAAGAACCCGACTCCCAATAGCAGCTTTTATGTTTGGTTTGCTGGGAACTTCCCTAGCGTTAACAATGCAAACTTGGATGCTTGGTGTTGATTGGCCAATGATTATTGGTGGTAAAAATTTTATTTCATTACCTCCATTTATCCCAGTAACTTTTGAGCTTACAGTATTACTTTCAGCATTAGGTATGGTAGCTACATTTATGATAGTGAGTGATCTTAAACCATATAAAAAGCCAAGAATGTTCGATATTAGAAGTACTGATGATAAACATGTCATGGCTGTAGATTTAGGATCAAATAATCTTAGCAAAGCTGAAATTGGAAAAGTACTTAATGAGTCGGGAGCAAGTGAGGTAAACGATAAAAATTTTGACTAATATTCGAATGAGAGATATACACATGAATCTACTTAAGTCTTTTAAAACCGCATTAGTGTTGGCACTAGGAGTAGCAATGGTGTCTTGTGCTGGAGGTGATAATCCTGGTTTGGAATTCGCTCCTAATATGTACCATTCTGTAGCTTATGAACCACTAAAACAAATTACAGACACAAGTGCTGGAGATTGGGTGCAGATGGATCAGAAGAAAAGTAATTACGGTGAGTATTATAGTTCAAATCCTGTAAATCCTAATGGGATGAACATGAGAACTCCTCCAGAAAATACTATTGCAAGAGGAAAAATGCCTTATCGAGTAAATAAAGATGACTTGGATTCTGCAGCTAATGTAATGAGTCCTTTTGCAGAAGGTGATGATGCTGTTCTTAAAGATGGAAAAGTATTGTATGAAAAATTTTGTGATCATTGCCATGGAAAAGATGGTATTACTCCAGGGAAAGTAGGAGAGGTATTTTTAGGTGTACCTGCATATAATTCTGCAGCAATAAAAGATAAACCTGAAGGTCATGTTTTTCATGTGATATCACACGGAAAAGGGCGTATGGAATCTCATGCTTCACAATTAAGTGTAGTAGAGCGATGGAAAATTGCTAGATATGTACAAAAACTTCAAAAACAATAATCAAGGCTATAAATAAGTTATCATGACGGAAGAAAGATATGAATTTACGGCAGGAGCAAAAAAGAAAATATTTATTCTTGGTGCTGTTGGTATCGTACTTTTAATAATTGGAGTTTTCATGGCAAAAAGTGGTGGTCATGCTGAAGAAGCTGGACATGCACTGAATACAATTGAAGAAACTTCTTTACTAGCTAGTGCCGATGAAAATACCATTGTTTCCAATTCTGAAGAAGCACATGGAGAAGAAGGAGAACATCATGAATCAGCTCCTTGGTTAAAGAGAATTTTTTCTAATCTATGGATTAATAATGTTTATTTTACTGGCTTAGCCATAATAGGGTTATTTTTTATCACTATTCAGTATGCCTCACAGGCAGGCTGGTCAGCAGGAATGAAGAGAATTCCATTAGCTATGGCTAGTTATTTGCCTTTAGCTGGTATCATAATGTTAGTTTCTTGGTTTGCAGTAAAAGCAGATGTATTTCACTGGACACATTCAACATTATATGCAGAAGGCACTGATACATTTGATAAGATAATTAATGGCAAAGCGGGCTTATGGTATTGGCCGTTGGCAAAAGGATCTTTCCCGATTTTCTATGTTGCAAGAATGGTAATTTTCTTTGGTTTGTGGTATTGGTTTTTCAAATTGATTAAAGATCATATGTTGGCTGAAGACTTAGAGGGTGGATTTGATCATTGGAAAAAAGCTAGAAGCTTATCTGCAATATTTTTAGTAATTTTTGCTGTAACATCTTCAGTGTCAGCTTGGGATTGGGTGATGTCAGTCGATCCTCATTGGTTTAGTACGATGTTTGGTTGGTATATGTTTGCCAGTTGGTGGGTGAATGGTCTAGCATTTATCACAATAGTTGTGGTAATGTTAAAACAGAAAGGATATTTAAAAGTTGTGAATTCAAACCACTTACACGATATAGGTAAATTTATTTTTGGGTTCAGTATTTTTTGGGCATACATTTGGTTCTCACAATTTCTATTGATTTACTATGCAAATATTCCTGAAGAGGTTGTATACTTTATAGAGAGAATTTCATCAAGTAATTATGCCTGGATTTTTTACACTAATATTATTTTAAACTTTGTATTGCCATTCTTATTATTAATGACTCGTGATGCAAAGCGTCATATGTCGATATTAATGGTAGTATGTCCTATTATTATTGTTGGTCATTGGGTTGATTTTTATTTAATGATAACTCCAGGAGTAATGAAAACAGATGGTGCTTTTGGTTTAATCGAAATAGGAATGTTTATGGTGTTTTTAGCATTGTTTATATATGTGATGCTACATAATCTAACGAAGTCACTTTTAGTGGCGAAAAATCATCCTATGTTAGAGGAAAGTTTACATCATCATATTTAAGAAAGTATATATAATAAAAATATAGATATATGTTTCAAGTAGTAATTGGTATTGGAATTCTTCTTATCGTTTTAATTCTGTTCATGTTGTTCAGAATTGGCACCCTACTCGATGTAGTGAAAGGGTCGGGTCAGAAGACTGTCACTAAAAGTAATAAGGTAAATGCACTCTTATTTTTTGTTTTTCTGATTCTTGGATTTGGGTCAATATTCGTTTACTCATACGTTTATTTTGATGATTATAATATACCGTTAGCATCAGAACATGGAGCAGACACTGACTTTCTGTTTTGGGTAACAATGGTAATTACTGGAGTAGTATTTTTCATTACTCATATTTTATTGTTCGTTTTTCCTATGAAATATAGTTATAATGAAAAACGTAAAGCATTATTTTTTCCTGAGAACCATAAATTGGAGCTAATTTGGACAGTTGTACCAGCAATTGTTCTTTCAATATTGATTTTTTCAGGTTTAAAAGTATGGGGAGAAATCACTAGTAAAGCACCAGAAGATGCTGAAGTCATTGAAGTAATGGGGCAGCAATTTGCATGGACACCTCGTTACCCTGGTGCAGATAATAAGTTAGGAGAATTTGATTACCGGTTAATTAGTGTTGACAACAAAATGGGGGTAGATTTTTCAGATGAAGGATCATATGATGATTTTATTCCAAGAGAAATACATCTTCCTAAAGGAAAACCTGTTTTATTCAAAATTAGAGCTAGAGATGTAATCCATAGTGTATTTGCACCTCATTTTAGAGTAAAAATGGATGCTGTTCCTGGTATGCCTACTTCATTTCATTTTGTTCCTACTAAAACAACTCAGGAAATGAGAAATGAAACAGAAAACCCAGAGTTTAACTATGAGTTAGCATGTGCGGAAATATGTGGTAGAGGACACTTTGCAATGAGAATGATAATTGTTGTTGATACACCAGAAGATTATGAGAAATGGAAGTCGGAACAAATGTCATTAGTAGCTCAAAACGAAACTTTATTTGGACTTGTTCCAGATGATAAAAAAGAATTAGCAATAATAAAAGGTAAGGTTGAGGTAAAAGAAGAAGTGGTGACTGAATCTAGTGAAGAAGAAATAATTGAAACAGAAGAAAATTTAGAAGAAGCTCAAGCTTCATTATAACAAAAGAAATATACTATGTCTACTGAAGATACTATGCATAACAACGAACATGACCATGAACACCATGGAAATTTCTGGACCACTTATGTGTTCAGTACTGACCATAAAATAATAGCTAAACAATTTCTTATTTCAGGAATAATTTGGGCGTTATTAGGTGGTGCTTTATCAGTTATTTTTCGTTTACAGTTAGGTTTTCCTGATATGGATTTAACTTGGTTAAAGCCTATTCTTGGAGAATGGATTGATATGCAAGGGAAATTAGATCCTGAGTTTTATTTAGCATTGGTAACAATGCATGGTACAATTATGGTTTTCTTTGTACTAACAGCAGGGTTGAGTGGTACATTTAGCAACTTCCTTATTCCTTTACAAATCGGAGCTAGAGATATGGCTTCTGGTTTCATGAATATGCTTTCTTACTGGTTCTTCTTTGTTTCAGGTGTAATTATGTTTATTTCATTATTTCTTGAAACAGGTCCAGCTTCTGGTGGATGGGTTATTTATCCTCCATTAAGTGCATTGCCTCAAGCTATGTCAGGGTCTGGTCTTGGAATGACAATGTGGTTACTTGCAATGGCATTGTTTATAGTTTCAACTTTGCTTGGAGGTATAAACTATATCACTACCATCATTAACTTGAGAACGCATGGTATGACGTTTACTAAATTACCATTAACAATTTGGGCGTTCTTTTTAACTGCTATTATAGGATTGCTTTCATTTCCTGTATTATTATCTGCAGCATTATTATTGATTTTTGATAGAAGCTTTGGAACAAGCTTTTACTTATCTGAAATATACATTGGGGGAGAAGCTTTACCTAATATAGGAGGTAGTCCAATTCTATTTCAACATTTATTTTGGTTTTTAGGTCATCCTGAAGTATATATTGTATTATTACCTTCATTAGGAATTACTTCCGAAATTATTGCAACAAATTCAAGAAAACCTATTTTTGGATATAGAGCAATGATTGGTTCAATGATGGGAATTGCCATTCTTTCATTCGTTGTGTGGGCTCATCATATGTTTGTTACTGGGATGAATCCATTTTTAGGATCAATATTTACCCTACTAACATTAATTATTGCAATTCCTTCTGCTGTAAAAGTGTTTAATTATTTAACAACACTTTGGAAAGGTAATTTAGTGTTTACTCCTGCAATGTTATTTTCAATAGGGCTAGTTTCTTATTTTATTTCTGGCGGTTTGACAGGGTTATTTATGGGGAATTCAGCTATTGATATACAAATGCACGATACTTATTTCATAGTAGCTCATTTTCATTTAGTAATGGGTAGTGCAGCATTTTTTGGAATGTTAGCTGGTGTATATCATTGGTTTCCTAAAATGTTTGGACGTATGATGGACGCAAAATTAGGATACGTTCATTTCTGGCTTACTTTTATTGGTGTTTATTTGATCTTCTTTCCAATGCACTATATTGGAATGGCAGGATTTCCTAGAAGATATTATTCGTGGACAAACTTCGATACTTTCAATGGTTTTACTGATTTAAATATGTTCGTAAGTGTTGCAGCAATTGTAACTTTTATAGCTCAGTTTATCTTTTTATTTAATTTCTTCTATAGTATGTTTAAAGGAAGAAGAGCTACAGCTAATCCGTGGAAATCTACTACATTAGAATGGACTACGCCAATTAACCCTGGTCATGGAAACTGGCCTGGAGATATTCCAAAGGTGTACAGGTGGCCATATGATTTGAGTAAACCAGTGAATGAAGAATACTCTAAGAAATTATCAGAAAAAGAAATACAAGAAATGCCTGATTTTATTCCTCAATCAGTTCCGTTTTCTAAGACACCAGAAACGAATTTCCAGAATGAAAATGAACTAATTGCTTTAGAAAAGGAAGAAAATAAGGCAATAGTAGTAAATGAAGAAAAGTAAATGTTATTTCCAAATTAGTTTTCACTATAGAACTTTTTTGGCAGTTCGTTTATTTAAATTTTAAAAGACATTAAGATTAATTTGATAATAAATCAAGCGTTGGTAAACAACTAATGAGAACTATACTAGAAATATCTTTAGGTCAACTTATCATGAATAAGGCAAAAGCGTATTTTGAACTTTTAAAGTTCAGATTATCGTTACTAGTTGCTTTTTCATCATGTTTTGGATATGCTTTAGCTACTTATGGACAAATTAATTGGGGCGTATTTATCATGCTATTCTTTGGTGGTTTACTAGTTTCTGGAGCTTCAGTTACTATTAATCAAATTATTGAGAAAGATTTAGATAAACTGATGAAAAGAACGGCTGATAGACCACTACCAACAGGTAGGTTATCTATTGATGAAGCCAAATTTTTCGCTTTATTAACAGGAATAGCTGGGATGACAATGTTGTATGTGAGTACAAATTTGCTTACTGTGGCTTTATCATTTATATCATTACTTATTTATAGTTTTGTATATACACCGTTAAAAAGAGTTGGACCTATAGCTGTACTTGTTGGAGCTATACCAGGTGCTTTACCCCCTTTATTAGGATGGGTGGCTTATACTGGTTCTATTGGTTTTGAAGCCTTGATTATTTTTGGAATTCAGTTTATTTGGCAATTCCCTCACTTTTGGGCAATTGCATGGGTAGCAGATGACGATTATAAAATAGCAGGATTTAAATTACTGCCATCTAAGGGAAAAAAAGACCTAAATACAGCCATTAATATTATGATATATACGTTGTTTTTAATTCCATTAGGGTTACTTCCAGCAAAATTTGGATTTACAGGAATTAATTCAGCAATAATAGTAACTGTTTGTGGAGCATTATTCTTAAGTCAAACTTTTGGTTTGATGAAGGATGGTTCACGAAAATCTGCTTTAAAAATTATGTTTGGTTCTTTTTTGTACTTACCCATAGTGCAAATTGCTTATTTATTAGATAAAGTTTAGGATGGATACACATATACATATCGAAGAGCCTAAAAAACCGTTTTCTGTACACCCTAAGAAGTTTGCAATGTGGTTATTCATTACTTCAGTAGTAATGATTTTTGCTTCAATAACGAGTGCATATATTGTTCGTCAAGCAGAAGGAAATTGGTTAATATTTGAGTTACCTAACGTATTGTGGGTAAGTTCAGGAATAATGATAGTGAGTAGTATATTTATGCATTGGGCATATCTATCTGCAAAAAAAGACAACATCAATAATGTGAAGGTAGCTATTAGCGGAGCTACTATTTTAGGGGTTGCATTTTTAATAGGGCAATTGATGGCATGGGCAGATTTGGTGAATTCTAACGTTTTCCTAGTTGGTAATCCTTCAGGGTCTTTTGTGTACCTACTTACTGGACTTCATGGAATACATTTATTTGGTGGAATAGTATTTTTGTTGATTGTATTAGTATCAACATTTAAATTTAAAGTTCATTCTAAAAATATGGCACAAATAGAAATGTGTACTACATATTGGCATTTTTTAGGTGGACTTTGGTTGTATTTATTTATATTTTTATTGTTATATCGTTAAGAGATTAAATTAAAATTTATGTCAACTGCTACAACTGAGATTAGTTCGAAGACAAGTATCTGGAGTGGAGGTCAATCCCCATTTAATATAAGTTATGGTAAACTTATGATGTGGTTTTTCCTGCTTTCTGATGCATTTACATTTTCAGCATTGCTAGTAACTTATGGAATGGTTCGTTATAGTCATACAGCATATGATCCTTCTGTACATGGTGAATTTGTGTTCTCCCAATCTTATTGGCCAATACCAGAGAAAGTATTTGAAGCAGTACCTTTTTTACATGGCGTTTCATTACCACTTGTTTTTGTTGGAATAATGACTTTTATTTTAATTATGAGTAGTGTAACAATGGTTTTGGCTGTTGAAGCTGGCCATAGAATGGATAAAAAAGCAGTTCAAAAGTGGATGTTATGGACTATAATTGGCGGTTTAGTTTTCTTAGGTTGTCAAGCTTGGGAATGGACACACTTTATCGTTGGTACAGGTGGAGGTGGAGCTAGTTTATCATGGAATGAATATGGACCTCCTGATTTTGCAGCATTATTCTTCTTTATAACGGGGTTTCATGGTACACACGTTTTGAGTGGGGTACTATTAAATTTTTTAATTTACTATCGTACTGTAACAGGTATGTATGAAAGAAGAGGACACTATGAAATGGTAGAAAAAGTAGGTCTTTACTGGCACTTTGTTGATTTAGTATGGGTATTTGTATTTACCTTCTTCTACTTGATCTAAATTTTATTGAATATATTTGAACACTAATAATTAAAAAATATGTCATCTGAAGAAACAACTAATGTACAAGTAATCCCTGCTGATAAGGCAAAAATAAAACATATTTGGACTGTTGCTGGAATTCTTGGTTTCATTACTACACTAGAGTTTATTGTTGCCTTCACCATTTCTACAGGGATGCTTAAATTAAGTATATTCGTAGTAATGACAATCGTTAAGGCAGCTTATATTGTTGGTGAGTTTATGCACTTGAAGCATGAATCTAAAGTATTAATGTGGTCTATTTTATTGCCAATGATATTTGTGGTTTGGATGTTGATAGCTTTTCGTTATGAAGCTGGAGCAATACTAGACCTTAGAGGTTGGTAATATTTAAATTTATATAGAAATTATTAACAGGCTATGGATATATCTTTAGCCTGTTTTAGTTTTCATTCATGAAGAGTTTCATAAAACCAGTTATTTTATTTTTAGCTTTACTGCTACCCGTTTGTGTTTTTATCTTCCTAAAGATATTTGGTGCTAATCAATTTGATATCCCACTGTACTATCAAACAGTAGGAGATATACCAGAAGAAACAGAGGAAATTTGTGGTAATGTTGATACCCCTTACTTACTTAATTTAGATGAATTTGAACTATTTGAAAGCACATCTGATATACCTCTATTAGAAAATAGAATTACGGTATTAGCATATTTACCAAACCTAGATGATAATCATTTGTTTTCTATGTTGAGTATGAATGAGCGTCTTGGAACTATATTTCAAATGATAATTTTTACTGATAGTTTCAGTAACGACATTTTTAAAGGTAAAAACTATGTAACCTTTAAAGCTGGTGAAAATGTAGGAAATTTTTGGCAATGTGGTTTACTGAATAATAATTACGAAAAGTGGGTGTTAATTGATACTAAAAGAAGAATAAGAGGCTACTATGAAGTAACTGAAAAAGAAATAGATCGTTTGATCGTTGAAATTAAAATTTTATCAGAAAACTCACATAAATAACATGAATGAGAAGCAGTTTAATCGATTAATTATTGCACTTTCTGTAATTATACCAATAGCAGTTGCTTTACTATTCAGGGTAAAAGTTGAAGGTGTAGATTTTTCGTTTTTACCACCAATCTATGCTACTGTAAATGGTCTTACGGGTTTATTACTAATCATTGCAGTTATAGCAATAAAAAAAGGAAAGAGGCTGTTTCACGAGCGATTAATGAAAATGAACTTAGTACTCTCTGCTTCATTTTTAGTAATGTACATTATGTATCATATTACTTCAGAATCCACTGTTTATTTAGATGATAGCATGATGAAGTACGTTTATTACTTCATATTAATAACACACATTGCTTTATCAGTATTGGTTGTACCATTAGTGCTTTTCACCTTTTCAAAGGCAGTTATGGATAAATTTGATAAACACAAGCGATTAGCAAAAATCACTTTTCCAGTTTGGCTATATGTTGCATTTAGTGGTGTAATAGTTTATTTAATGATTAGCCCGTATTACTCATAAAGTATGTACCTTTGTGTATGATGAAACGCACGCTATTATTATCATTTTTGTGGTTGTTTTCCATACAATTAGGATGGGGACAGTGTGCAATGTGTAGAACTACATTAGAGAACAATGTAAGTAATGGAGAAGCAGGGATTGCTTCTACACTAAATTTCGGAATATTATATTTATTTGTCACCCCTTATTTACTGATCGGAGTAGTTGCCTATTTCTGGTATAAGAATAGTAGGAAAAATGCCTCAAAAAAAAGCTTATCAAGCTATAATTGAAAGTAAATGCCCTAAGTGTAGAAAGGGAGATATGTTTGCTTATTCTATAGGAATAATAAGCAAGTTTACTCGTATGAACGAATATTGCAATGTCTGTGGGTTGCGGTTTGAAGTAGAACCAGGATTTTTTATCGGTGCAATGTATATCAGTTATGCTGTAACAGTTTCTATTCTATTCATTACAGGTATATTTATGTGGCTATTTGATATAACCGATCTTTTGTTTTTTATAACTTCTGTATTTGTTATTATTGTTACTCTTCTTCCATTTATTTTTCGTTATTCCAGAGTATTATTTTTGCATTTATTTGGTGGAATAAAATATGATAGCAAATCGACAAATGAATAGTGTAAGTAGGATGGAGTGATTATTGCTTCTCGAAAATGTGATAAATTACTATTTTTAGAAAACCTTCGCTTAGTAACGTGCAAATATTCACTAGAAAATCAACTTTACTACTTCTCTTTTCTTTGTTAACCATCACGGTTGGTATTATATTATTCAATTTTCAGGAACGTCAATATGAAAATGATGAGGAATTTAACCTAATTACTTCCAAAATTAAGGATGAAGCTAATGAGGTTAAAAAAGAGATTAATCCAGTACTACTTTTTCTAAATGAGTATCAAACGATTGAATTCGAAAAATTAAATTCACACAAAACTTCCTATCCGTATTATATTTTTAAAAGAGGGGAGATATCTTATTGGTCATCAAATGAATACGTTCCCAAATATATTGATGTAATAGGAAATTATAAAAGCAAATATATAGAAACTCGTAAAGGGAAATTCATTGTACTTAAATGGGACTCTCCAAACCATGAGTTTGAAACATTTGTTTTAATTCCTCTATATATTAATTCTCTAATAGAAAACCAGTACTTATTTGCAGAAATTAATCATAATATTTTCAAAAGTGATGATATCCAGATTAGCCGAACTAGTCATGATGGAGTACAACAAATATGCATTGATGATAGCGAATGCTTGTTTTTTGTACAGTTAGGGAATACCTATTCTACTATAAATAAAAAAGAAAAATCAGATGCATTATTGATTGTTGCCTTAGGTATTTTACTACTTATATTCTGGATATTTAGATTTTCTTATAAAGTAGGTTATAAAACCCAGTGGAAAGGTGTTTTGACAGTTATTGTTTTACTTGTTGCTGTTAGAATAATAATGCTTCAATTTGATTGGCAGATTAATGCTTTTGGAAGCTCTATTTTTAATCCACAAGTTTTTGCTTCCTCGTTTATATCACCAACACTTGCTGATTTATTTATTAACATGACCTTGTTGCTTCTAGTAATAGGTTATGTGTTTTATAATTTGCCAAAAAAACATGATTTTGAAATAAAATATGAAAATATAATAAGCCTATTACTTGGGTTTATAAGTGGTACAGGATTATGGCAGTTATATTTATTGATGGAAACGGTTTATTATAATTCAAACTACACTTTAGATATTACTTCATCAGTAGATTTTTCAAAAGAACGTGTATTGGTATTTACGGTGCTGGTAATGGGAGGGTTTGTATTTATATTGTTCTACCATATTGTTTATAAATTATTCCAGCTATTTATTAAAGATGATAGTTCTTTAAAACAAAATTTATTGTTTTTGATTGGACTAATCTTGTTTGGATTTACTATTTATTTAACTAATCAGAGTAATTGGTTGGTAGTTTTATTTAGTATCCTATACTTCATAGTTTTAAGATTAACAAAACTCCCTAAACGTTTTACAAATGTAAGTTATCAATCGTTTGCTTATCTATTAACAGGAATTATATGTGCAGCATTATTGATGGCATTTAGTATAAAAGAATTAGAGGAAAGAAGAGAGTATGAAAATAAACAGCGTTTTGCTGCTCAATTTTTAATTGGTAACGATGAGCTTGCCGAATATTTGTTATTAGAAACTAGCAATGGCATTAGTAATGATGCTTTTATAAAATCTAGAATGTTTACACCCTTTTTATCAAAGGATGTAGTAAAAGAAAAAGTTAGAAAAGTATTTTTATCTAGTTATTTCGATAAATATGATGTGGATATCACTCTTTATAATGCTAAGGGAAAATCATTTTCTGAGGAAAATCAGATTGAATTAGCTGAGCTAAGACTAACCCTGCCCGAAAATTCTATTCAGAAAGAAAAAGAACTATATTTTATTAATGATTATAAAGGAGAATATAACAAAGGTTATGTAAGTATTACAGAAGTAAAAAATTATGGTATTAGTACAGGGTTTGTTGTTATAACATTGAAGTTGAAAAAAATAATTCCTGATAATGTATATCCTGATCTTCTCGTAGATAGTCGCTTTTTACTACCCTATGAAAACAAGAATTTCAGCTATGCAATATTTGCAGATAATAAGCCTGTTTATAGTTCAGGAGAATATAATTACCACCAAAAATTTGATGTTAACTATGTAAATGACCATAGTGCCGATGAAAAAGGATATTGCCATTTGATAGTGAATGAAAAGGGTAGTAGAATGGTGGTAGTTAGTGGTTTGTGCTACAGTTACTTTAATGTGTTTTCTAATTTTTCATTTTTAATATTAGTGATGATTTTTCTTGTAGTCGTAATATTACTAATGTATGGATTGTATTATTATTTATCAGGAAAATCTTTAAACTATTCAGCTAGAATACAATTGTATTTTAATTGGGCATTCTTTCTTCCTCTAATAACTGTAAGTGCGGTTACCCTGAGTTTAGTTACCAACTCATATATGGAAGAAGTAGAATACGAACATTATAAAAAAGCTTTAGTTATAGGAAGAAATATTGAGAAGGAAGTAGGAGAAGGTCTACACCTTTTTGGTGATGAGCTTAGTAATAAATTGAAATTTGCTAGTACAATGGCGAATACTGATGCTAATATATTTGATATTCATGGTAGACTTATTGCTAGTAGTCAACCTCTCATATATAAGAAAAATGTTCTTTCTGAATATATATCTTCGGCTGCATACACTAAAATAGTAGAAGGGAAAGATCATAGCTTTACTGCTAGAGAATCTGTGGGAAAACTTACATATAACACAACTTACATTGGGATACAGTCACCAATAAGCGGAGACTTATTAGCGGTACTTAGTGTTCCTTATTTCCAGTCTGAAAATAATCTAGAAAAAGAAAAAATAGAAGTATTTGTGACCATTGTAAATGTATTCGTGATCGTATTTATTGTCTTTTTGTTGATTTCATATTTTGCATCTAAATGGTTAACATTTCCACTTCGCTTTATTACGCAAAAACTTAAGGCGACAACTTTATCTGAAACAAATATCCCACTTAAGTGGAAATCAGATGATGAAATAGGGCTTATGGTAAGTGAATATAATAAGATGATTGTAAACTTGGATGAAAGTAAAAAAGCATTGGCTCGCACAGAAAAGGAATCTGCTTGGCGAACAATTGCTCAGCAAGTAGCACATGAAATTAAAAACCCACTTACACCTATGAAGTTGACTTTACAGCACCTTCAAAGAACTTTACTTGGTGAAAAACATGATAAGGAATTGGATAAACCAATGAATTCATTGTTAAGGCAAGTAGACACACTCACCGATATAGTTTCTTCATTTAGCTCGTTTGCACAAATGCCTATACCTGAGCATGAATGTTATGCGCTAACCGATTTGGTAAAACAAACCATTACGTTGCATAGAAGTAAAGCAAAAATTAAAATTGAAGAGGATATTCCAAATGAGAAAATATTTGTAATGGGTGATGAAAAATTAATGGGGCGTATTATTCTAAATATGATATTAAATGCTGAGCAGTCTTCAAATAAACAGGTTACTATTATACTCTCAATGAAGAACTTAGAAGGTAAAAAAGTATTGATTGAAATAACAGATAATGGAGAAGGAATACCTGAGGAGGTTCAGGAAAAAATATTTATTCCAAATTTCACAACCAAAGAAAGCGGATCGGGAATTGGGTTGGCCATAGCCAAGCATGGTATAGAACATGCTGGGGGTAAACTTTGGTTTGAAACAGAAATAAAGAAAGGAACTTCTTTCTTTATTGAATTACCTCAGGTAAAGAGTACGAGCTCAAGAGTCTCTTAAATTTCTCATCATCCTATTTGCAAATACAAAGTCATTAAGCTCTTTAATGTCCGTTTTAGCGATATCTGAATTGTTTCCTTCCCAAAGTTTATGACCTTCAAATAAAAACATGATCTTTTCCCCTATTTCCATAACGGAGTTCATATCGTGAGTTACTACAACAGTAGTAATGTTATACTCCAAAGTGATTTCCTTAATTAAATTGTCAATAAGAATAGAAGTTTGAGGGTCAAGTCCCGAGTTGGGTTCATCGCAAAATAAGTATTGAGAATTATTTACTATAGCTCTTGCAATGCCCACTCTTTTTTTCATTCCCCCACTTAGTTCGGAGGGCATTTTATTATTAGTATTTTCCAGTCCAACTCTTTTTAGACAAAAGTTCGCCCTGTCTAGTTTTTCATCAACTGGAGCAGTAGTGAGTACGTCCAGTGGAAACATTACGTTTTGTTCTACTGTTTTAGAGTCGAATAATGCACCACCTTGGAATAACATGCCTATTTCTCTTCTTATTTCTGTTTTAAGATCACGATTAGCATTTGTAAAATCACGATTAGAGTATTTAACTACACCTACATCAGGTTTAACTAAACCTACTATATTTTTGAGTAGTACACTTTTTCCAGTACCACTAGCACCAATAATTAAATTGGTTTTTCCTTTTTCGAATACTCCAGAAATACCTTTTAATATGGATTTATCATCGAAAGATTTTTGTATGTTTTCTATCTCAATCATGTCTTATAATAATAATTGAGCTAATAAATAGTCGGCAAAAAGTACTGCGATTACACTAGTTGTAACAGCTTGAGTACTTGCAATACCTACTTCTAATGCTCCTCCTTGAGTATAATATCCTTTATAGGATGAAATTGAACTAATAAGAAAGGCAAAGGCTACCGATTTTATAAGTGCAAATTGAATTGAAAAGGGGTTAAATCCATCACGGATACCAAAAATAAAGTCTTGGGGAGACATAATGTTTAATAAAACACCCACCAAATACCCACCTGTTAATGACAGAATACCAGCAATAATTACCAAAAGTGGATACATTAAAATGGAAGCGACCACTTTTGGAAGTACTAAATATGAACTTGAATTTATCCCCATAACTTCTAATGCATCTATTTGTTCAGTGATCCTCATAGTACCTAAATTTCCTGCAATGCTTGACCCTACTTTACCAGCATAAATTACAGCAATGATGGTTGGGGCTAACTCTAATACCGTCATATCACGAACTACTAATGAAATCACATAATCAGGAATGAAAGGACTAACGAGGTTATAAGCTGTTTGTAAGGTTGTAACTGCCCCCATAAATGTGGCAACAATACTTACCAATACAATGGAGTTCACACCAATTAGTACACACTCATCGATGGTGAGTTTAAAATAAGTTTTAAACGATTCGCGATTTGTGAAAAGCGAACCCATAAACACGAAATACTTTCCTAGGTTATGAATAAATGCTAATTGCATGCAATTTTATTATTGTTTCTTCTTCTCTATCTTGCGTAAGATAACAGGTATAATCTTAAAGTTGAAATTACAGTTGGAAATAATGAACAAACGAATTGTTGTTACTGGTGGGACAAAAGGAATCGGGAGAGCGATAATCGAAAAATTTGCTGCAAATGGATTCGATATAATCACTTGTTCGAGGAATAGTGATGAATTGGATGCGCTAAAAATAGAAATTAAAAAACATACACAAATAGAAGTACATACCAAAAAAGTTGATGTGGCAACCCGTAAAGATGTGATTGATTTTGGCGACTATGTTAATTCACTAGGTGGCGCAGATGTATTAGTGAATAATGCTGGAGTCTTTATCCCTGGTCAAATGCACAATGAAGCAGAAGGGGCATTAGAAAAAATGATAAACACGAATTTATATAGTGCATATCATCTCACAAGAAAAATTATTCCAGAAATGATGAGTCGTAAAAGTGGACATGTGTTTAATATTTGTTCTACAGCGAGTATTATGCCTTATGTAAATGGTGGATCTTATTGTATTTCTAAATATGCTATGCTTGGCATGACAAAGGTTTTGCGTGAAGAAATGAAAGAGCATGACATAAAAGTAACCGCCATTATGCCTGGAGCTACATTAACCGCAAGCTGGGAAGGTGTAGATTTACCCGAAGATCGATTTATGAAAGCAGAGGATGTAGCAGAATCGGTGTATGCAGCTTATAATTTGTCTAAATCAGCGGTGATTGAAGAAATTATTATGCGCCCACAATTGGGAGATATTTAACTTTAATTAAAAAGAGATTTTTGTAGAAATTTATTGCTTTAAACTTTAGTGACAAAAAGGGTGTTACTGTAGTTGTTGTAATATTTTTTTTGAAAAGCATGATAAATAGACACAATAAAAGTGTAGAAAATCTTGTAGTTGAAACTTCTACAACTTGGATGTAATTACTTAAAACATTAATTTTACTATCTATCAACAGTGAGGATAAACATTAAGAAAAACGAATTTCACATCTATGTTGTCATTTTCTATGGTTGCCATTTTGTAAGATTGATTAAGTTTTATGGGGATTAGGACTGGATAATTTTTAACTATCAAGAAAATAGTAGATAATGAATAGTTTAACGATTTTCAGTCTCAATGTCGAGAATGAAATCTCCAATGATCATTATTTTCACAATTGTGTTTTATTTACATGAAATGTAATTATTTCGTAATGACTAGATACCAATTAAGATGAATAAAATTAAAACAAAGACATCGACAGTGTACATTGAAAATGACATTTTGAGAGTTGATTATATGGCTGATGTAAGAATTTCTATTTCTGATGCGATTGAAAATGTTGAAGCAGAAAAAGAACTTATTTCTTCATTAATTAAAATGCCTTTATTGGTTGATATTCGTAATGTAAAATCGATAGAGTCTGAAGCGAGGGATTATTTTACAGGGGTAGAATCCCAACAAATAATTAGCAAAGCAGCACTTTGGACTGATTCACCCATTAGTAATATGATTGGAAATTTCTTTATTGGATTAAATAAAGGTACTGTCCCAGTAAAACTCTTTTCAAATAAAGATAAAGCAATTACATGGTTAATTTCAAATGATTAAAGCATGGATGACCAAAGGTTATCAGAAATACAAAAATTTATTATCAACGTTGCAAATGGTTCAGATTACAATTATCTGACCCCAAGTAATAAAGAGGATTCAATTGATGCTATAATGGTTGGCATTAACATGTTGGTGGAAGAACTAATAAAGAGGCAAAAGCTAGATATCGATGAAGCAACTCGTAAAAAACAAATTGCCGAGAGTCTTGCAGAAACTAGAGGCAAGTTCCTATCAAACATGAGTCATGAAATACGCACACCTCTGAATGGAATTATTGGAATGATTGATCTAATGAAAAGAGATCCAAACTTGACTAATAAACAAAGTGAGGATATGAATATTCTTTCCCGAAGTTCTGAACAATTGTTAGTAATAGCCAACAACGTGTTGGATTTAAAAAAATTAGAAGAGAATAAGCTAGAAATACAACTCATTCCTGTCAACATGAATAAACTACTTAATGATTTGAGTAAGTTGTTTATGGAACAAGCTGAAAAGAAAGGACTTAAGATTGAGTTAGTTATTCCTTCTGATTTTCCTCAATCAATCGAAATTGATAAAGTTAAAGTTTCCCAAATTATTTCTAACCTGATACTAAATGCTATAAAATTTAGTGAAGAAGGGACGATCGAAGTAATAATTACTATAATCGAAATTCATAAAAATAAAGTGCGATTTAAAGTTCAAGTTATAGATTATGGAATCGGAATTCCTGAAGAAAGTTTAGGTCAGATTTTTCAAAAGTATAAACAACTTGACAATGCATATTCAAATTCTATTAGAGGAACAGGGTTAGGATTAGCTATATGTAAAGAATTAGTGATGTTAATTGATGGTAAAATTGGAGTGGAAAGCAAATTGGGTGTTGGTAGCACCTTTTGGATTATATTGGAGTCCAACATAATAACAGAAATTTCAGAATTAGATAAGAGTCCTTCTAAAGTAAGGAATGATCTTGGATTTAATTGCCTATTGGTTGATGATGATGATATGAATATATATATCGGGAAGAGAATGTTGAAAAAATTAGGGTGTCACATTTGGACAGCAACTAATGGGGAATTAGCAGTTGAAATGTTTGAAGAAGGAAAGTTTGACATTATATTAATGGATATACATATGCCTGTAATGGATGGAGTTACGACTACAAAAAAGATTAAAGAACAAAATAAATTAGTCCCTCCAATTATTGGGGTAACAGCAGACACTATAAAAGGAGTCAGAGAAAAATATATTGCAGATGGGCTTGACGATCATTTGGGTAAACCCTACAAATTGGAAGAACTTTATTCTATGATAATGAAATGGACATGTATTTAATATTTGTCTACAGTGAGTATTATGCCTGGAGCTACATTAACCGCAAGCTGGGAAGGTGTATATTTTCCCGAAGACAGATTTATGAAAGCAGAGGATGTTACAGAATAGGTGTATGCAGCTTATAATTTGTCTAAATCAGCAGTGATTGAAGAAATTATTATGCAAACACAGTTGGGGGATATTTGATTTGACCGACAGAATTGTTTTAGTTTGGTGAAATTCAGAAATATATCACTTTAGTAACTACTACAGTGATTTATAAAATAAAAAACTCTAACGGTTCTATTCACCAGTGATTAACCCTTGAAACTTTATAGCTAGAATGAAGAAATTTGAAAAGAGTCTGTCTGGTTTGTAACAACCTAATTGATGTCGTGAAATTAATTTCATGATATTTTTGCAGCTATTATTATGAATTAGTTTAATTATCCATATCTTTAATTATAAATCACTAATTATAAACACTAATTATATGAAATCTGCATTTACTATTATCTTAAGTTTAGTATTATCTACTGGTGCTTTTTCACAAACTTACCTTACACAAGCACGACCCTCAGACAAAAAAGAATGGGGATACATAAATCAAAAAGGAGAGTTTTCTATTGAAGCTAAATATAGAAGTTGTTATCAATTTTCTGATGGCTATGCCCCGATTTATGAAGATAAAAAGTTCTTTTTCATTAATCCAAAAGGAGAGAAGTTATCAACTGAAATAGAAAATTTTAAACTTTTTAATGTTTTCGGAATTGGCATGCAAGGTTTTTCTGATGGTTTAGTCCCGATAAAAAGTGGTGATAAATGGGGGTACATCAATACTGATGGTAAATTAGCTATTGAATTAAAGTACGAAAAAGCATCTAAATTTGATGGTGGGTTTGCTGTTGTACACAAAAATGGAGAACTCTTTGTAGTAAATAAAACAGGTGAAGAATTTGTAATAGCAGGGGCTATTGACTGTAAAAATTTCTCCGAAGGTTTGGCTCCTTATAGGGCAGCAGATAAAAAATTTGGCTTCGTTGGTACTGATGGAAAAACAGTTATTACAGCGCAATTTTTTGGCGTAGGCTATTTTATTGATGGTGTGGCTTGGGCAAAAACGATGGATAAAAAAGTTGGTTTCATAAATAAAAAAGGAGAGTGGGTAATTGAACCAAAATTTTTAGTGGCTAAAAATTTCGATCCTACAAGTGGACTTGCTATGGTAAAAGAAACTGAAAAATGGGTATACACAAATAGAAGTGGAGAAGTTTTAGCCGTAGATTCAGAAAAAATATCTGACTTTTCTAATGGACTTGCTAAAGGGGTAAAAGGTGGTAAAACTGGCTATTTTAACAAAGACGGAAAATGGGTTATTGAAGCTAAATTTGATGGCGGAAGGGATTTTAAAAATGGTTTTGCAGCAGCAAAAAAAGGTGATAAATGGGGTTTTATTAATAAAAATGGAGAGTGGGTTATTGAGCCATCATTTGGAGCTGTAAAGGATATGGAATTAATAAAATAACTTAATTAATTTTTTACACACTTTTTAGTTATTTCTTTTTCAATTCTGTCTAATCACAGTATTTCATATATCTTTGCGATTCTTATTTGGAGTGAATAAAGTAAGTATTGTAAATTTTTGAAAATTAAATTTTAGTTGAATGTCTGAAGTAAAAAAAGGAGACAAAGTAAAAGTACATTATACAGGTCGTTTAACAGACGGAAAAGTATTCGATTCATCAGAAGGAAGAGCACCTTTGGAGTTTGAGGTAGGCGCAGGAATGATGATTGCTGGGTTTGATAGCGCAGTATATGGAATGAAAGTAGGAGACAAGAAAACTGCTGAAATTCCTGCTAATGAAGCTTATGGTGAACGAAATAAAGAGATGATGTTTGATGTTCCTGTGAAAGAATTGCCAGAGGGGATGAAGCCAGAAGTCGGTATGCCCCTAACGATGCAGCAACAAGATGGCACACCTGTACCAGTAACTATTGCTGAGGTAAAAGGCGATGTAGTTGTGATTGATGCAAATCACGAATTAGCTGGTAAAAGTCTTATTTTTGATATTGAAATGGTAGAAATTGCTTAATAATCAAACTCTACTTGACAAAAAAAGGCTATCTAAATTTTTAGATAGCCCTTTTTTATATCATTAGTTTTCTAGTGACTTTCTTCCTGATTCTTTTTAGTTTTTTTAGAATCCATAAAACCAATTGCTGCTACAAATCCTATGATGCATGCAACAATTGCTATAAATAGATTGGCACCATCTCCTATATATTGTTCGAACATAATGAATTAATTTATTGTTACTGATTGCAAAACAAATCTAACTTATAATTCAATAAAATTGAAAATTTTGTTCACATATTTATTTCATATTGACTAGAAGATTAGATTTTTCAATCATCCTCATTATTGAAAGGTTATTATTCACTAATGATGGAATTTCAGAAAGTCTCACCCATTTCAGTGCTTTGGATTCATGATTGTGTTGTAAAGATTCTGTTTTATTGGCATTAAATAAGTACCTAATATCATAATGTAGATGTTCAGCTTCATTCTTTCTTTCTGGAATGGTGTGAATATCAATATCAAAAATTTTATTACTTGATAATGTCACACTTTTAAGTCCAGATTCCTCCAGGGCTTCACGATGGGCTACACGAGCAATGTTAGTGTCACCATCGGCATGACCACCCAATTGAAGCCATTTATTTAATTTCATATGATGAGTTAATAAGGCATATTCCATTGACTGATCCATAATCCATGCTGAACCTGTAATATGACCTATTTTAAGTGATCTTTTAAAACAGGTTTTGTGGGTATTGAGTAATTGGAGAAATTGCGTTTTAAATTCCATTTCTTCAGGATAAACTGATGTGTAATCCTGAAGCTGGATAATTATATTTTCCGCACTCACTCTTATTCTATAATAATATTTACTTTATTAAGATTACCTTTTACAAGAGGATTGGTTTCTACAGCTCCTCCATCGTTGTTTAGGTCACCTTTTTCTACATATACATAATATATCTTAGGCTCTAATTTTTTAAAAGTAACCTGCCCTCTCTCATTGGTCTTTAAGGTTCCTGAAACGGGGTTTTCCTCATTTCTATAATCATCCTCAGTACCATAGAGTGTAACTTCTGCATCTTCAATGTATGAGCCTACATCATCGAGTACAGTAATTTTTAGGTTTGTAGGTAATAATAGATTGAC
>JAOUKH010000008.1 GCA_029882685.1 Cyclobacteriaceae bacterium | reverse complement strand
GGCTTCAGCATTCCATTTAGTAGTTGTCTTTTTTATTTTAGTCCAAAAATCAATCGATGTTTTACCCGTAATATCCCCTACTCCAAATTTTGACTCATTCCATCCACCAAATGAAAATGGTTCTCTCGGTACTGGCACACCTATGTTTACACCTATCATTCCTGCACTTGCTTTTTCCATTACGTATCTTGCCAGACCTCCACTTTGAGTAAACACGGCTGCTGCATTGCCATAATTAGAACTGTTTTCTATAGCAATTGCCTCATCAAGTGTATCAGTACGCATAATGGATAACACAGGACCAAATACTTCTTCTTTGGCAATTGCCATTTCTGGTTTCACATAGTCAATTACTGTAGGGCCAACATAATACCCTCCTTCTTTTCCTTTTACCGTAGCGTTTCTACCATCTACTAATATTTTTGCTCCTAGATTTTCAGCTTCTGTAATATATCCTTCAATGCGCTCTTTCGCTGCTTTAGATATTACTGACCCTAAATTCTCACCAGGAATAATTTTCCTCACTTCTTCACATAGTTGATCAACAATATGATCAACTTTCCCAACTCCAACCATGGCAGATGCAGCCATACATCGTTGTCCTGCACATCCTGACATGGATGCTGCAATGTCTGATGCTGACATTTTTGCATTCGCATCAGGGAGTACTAAAAGGTGATTTTTAGCTCCTCCAAGTGCCACGCATCTTTTCAGAGTAGACGTAGCTCTTTTATACACTATTTTGGCTACTTTAGTAGAACCTACAAATGATACTGCCTGTATTTTAGGATGGTCACAAATGGCTTCTACAATTTCCTGAGCTCCGTTTACCACATTAAAAACGCCATCTGGCAATCCTGCTTCTTTCAGTAATTCAGCTAGTCTATTTACCGATAGTGGGACATGTTCTGAAGGCTTTAATATCATACAGTTACCTAGTGCAATAGCATTGGGAATAGTCCAGTTAGGCACCATATTTGGGAAATTAAAAGGTGTAATAGAAGCAACAACACCAAGAGGTACACGTTCTTCACGACACTCAACCCCTCTGCTCACTTCCATTATTTCTCCCGAAATTAGTTGAGGTAATGAGCAAGCAAATTCAGTTAGCTCTATACTCTTATCAACTTCGGCAACAGCCTCACCTATCATTTTACCATTTTCGATATGTACTAATTCTGCTAATTCATCACGATACTTATCCAATAAATTACGATAGTTAAAGAAAACTTGAACTCGCTCTTTTATGGTAGTATTCGACCAAAGAGGAAATGCTGATTCTGCAGCCTTCACAGCATCATCTAATGCTTCATAACCCGAAAGAGGTACTTTTGATATAACCTCACCGTTTAGTGGGCTAAAAACTTCCATTTGCTTTTCTCCATTTATCTCAAAATTACCATTTATGAAATTTTTGGTTTGAGAGAATTTTTTTATTGCTCTGTCCATACTTATCTAATTGATAACAATTATATATTATTACTGTACAAATCAATTTGAATTTATGAAATTAGATGGGAAATATTAATAGATATATCATTTTGTTTAAGTTAAAGGTGCTATAGAGGAGAATATAGTCGAAATAAATTAACTTTTTAAACAACAGAAGCATATCTTGAACTTAAGTGTTTAAAATCAGATACAATGATTTTTATAGATTATTAAATCATAACACTATTTTTTATATTAATTTGCTTTATTAAAAAACAATTTTTAATTATTAAGACGCAATCTTTTTGAGACACCTAAAGCTACATTTATTTTTTTTCGTATTATTAATTACATCGTTTAAGTCGACAATATCCATTGGGCAAAAAAATTTATCATTTAAACATTACTCCATACAACATGGACTATCTCAAGTAACTTGTATGTCCACTCTATTGGACAGTAAGGGGTATTTATGGGTTGGGACTCAAGATGGTCTTAACCGTTTTGATGGCTATACTTTTAAGGTATTTCGTAATAATCCTGAAGACAGCACTAGTTTATACGACAATTTCATTTTATCACTATTAGAAGATAGTAAAGGTAATATTTGGGTTGGCACCAATGGAGGACTTAATTTGTATGATTCTAAAACAGAGTCATTTACACACTATCAACATAAAAATGATGATATAGAATCGTTATGCAATAATGAAATATGGAAAATATTAGAAACTAAAGACAGTAAACTGTGGATAGGCACTGATAATGGACTAGACCTTTTTGATTACGCAAACAAGAAGTTCATACATTATACGCATGATGATAATAACCCAAATTCAATTAGTGGAAATAGAATTCGAAGCATTTTTGAAGATTCCAAAGGTAAGCTATGGGTTGGAACTCAAGAAAATGGGTTAAATCTCTTTAATGATGAAAACCAAACTTTCAAAAATTTCCTATATTCTGAAATGGGGACAGTAATATCATCTCAAAATTATATCAAAGCAATTTCGGAGGATAAAGTCGGTAACTTATGGATAGGGACTGAAAATGGTTTGAGAATTTTTGACAGAAGCAACAATACATATATCCAAAATGAAACCTATTTAAACAATAATAATATTACTAGTATACTAGTAAACAGTGATAGTTCTCTATGGGTTGGGAGTTGGTTCAATGGGTTAAATATTTTTAATTACGACACTAAAGTTTTTGATAATTATAAAAATTTAGATTCAGACAACACCTCAATAAGTAGCAACAGGATTATGAACTTGATGGAGGACAACCTTGAAAATGTTTGGGTTGGAACAAATAATAATGGACTCAATTATTTCGATAAAAATAACTCATCATTTGAACATAATAAACATAGCAAAAATAACCTCAATTCATTAAGCAATAATTTTGTAAGGTGCTTTGTCGAAGAAATAAATGGTAATTATTGGGTAGGAACATCAGGTGGAGGACTTAATTATTTTAACATTAATGACAAGTCAGTAAAACACTATATCCACTCTGAAAATGAGCTTAACTCTATAAGTAGTAACGCCATTCGAAGTTTAGTAATAGATAATCAAAAAAAGTTATGGATAGGCACCAATGGCAATGGGTTAGATGTTTTTGACAAGAAAACACAAACATTTACACATTTTAAACACGATGAAAATGATTCTTTATCCCTAAGCTCTAACTTCATACATACACTAAATGTAGTCGATAATGGAAATATTATAATAGGTACTAGAAAAGGGTTAAACAAATATGATTTTCAAACTCAAACTTTTGAACGTATTATATTTATTAATAAGCATGTATCTTCTTTAATAAGTAACTCAATTTGGTCATTTTTGGAAGATAGTAAAGGCAATTACTGGATAGGTACTCAAAAAGGTTTAGTGCTGTATAATCCTCAAAACAGCACTTATAAATATTTTCTCAATTCTAAAAACGACAACACTTCTATAAGTCACAATTACATAAAATCTATTTACGAAGACAGCAAAGGTAATATATGGATAGGGACATTTGTAGGTTTAAATCTATACTTGCCTCAAAGTGAAACATTTAAACACTTTAGCAAAAAAGAAGGGTTATCCAATGAAGTAATTTATGGAGTTCTTGAGGATGAAGAGAACAACCTCTGGATGAGTACTAATGATGGAATAAATAGGTTTAACCCTAACACCAATGCATTTACTTGGTTCTCTGTTGAAGATGGCTTACAAGGAAATGAATTCAATACTGGAGCTTATCATAAAGGAAGTTCAGGTAAAATGTACTTTGGAGGAATTAACGGCTTTAATACATTTTACCCACAATTAATTAAAGAAAATACTTTCGTCCCTACCGTAATATTGACGGAATTTTTACTCTTCAATAAACCAATATCAATTAATAATACTACCGTTTTAGATCAAAGTATAAGTGAAATTAAAGAAATCGTTTTAAAACATGATGATTATATTTTTGGATTTGAATTCTCTGCATTAAATTTTCGCCAACCTATAAAAAATCAATTTGCTTATAAATTAGAAGGGTTTGATAAAGATTGGACATATACAGATTACAAATATCGTAGAGCCACATACACAAATATCCCCCCTGGGGATTATACTTTTAAAGTTTTAGCCTCCAATGATGATGGGTATTGGAACAAAGAAAGCGTTGATGTAAACATACAAATATTGCCCCCTTGGTGGCTAACTTGGTGGGCAAAAGCATTATATGGTATTATTCCTTTTTTGCTTTTTTTATCTATCTATAAAGTACGAATTACCGTTCTAAAAAATAAAAAAATAAATTTAGAAGATCAGGTGAAAACTAGAACTATTCAATTATCTGAACAAAAGGAAGAGTTAAAAATAAATAATGAAAAGCTTATAGAACTCAATGAAGAAAAAGACGGAATATTAGACATTGTAGCACACGATTTACGAGGGCCATTTAATCGTATTCAAGGGTTGACACAATTATTGACAATGTCTAAAAAGTTAGATTCTGAGCAAAAAAATTATATTGAAAAGATAAATTTATCTATTTCTCATGGTTATCAACTTATCACAGACTTATTAGATGTTCATAGTTTTAAACAGGAAAATCTTAATATTCAAGAAATAGATATAGAAAAATTATTAGCAGAACTAAAAGATCATTCTTTTCAAAAAATTGATAAAAAACAGCAAAAACTAATTATAAAACCTGATCTTAAAAAGTCCTTAATACATAGTGATAAAATGTTACTTTGGCGTCTTCTAGAAAACCTTCTTTCAAATGCCAACAAGTATTCACCTTTAGGTAAAACCATTTTCATCAGTGCTACACAAGAGAACGGTAAAACCATTTTCTCTATAAAAGATGAAGGACTAGGATTTTCTACAGAAGATAAAGAAAAGATGTTTGGCAAATTTCAAAAATTAAGTGCCAAGCCTACAGGGGATGAAAGCTCTACTGGATTAGGGCTATCTATCGTTAAAATCATTACTGACCGACTCCAAGGATCAATAGAAGTAATTAGTGAACTAAAGTTAGGTAGTGAATTCATCATCACTTTACCTGACTTAAATAATACAAACTAAACGCCTATCTACATTTCAGAATTTGCACCTTAGAAAAATATTTTTTTTTAAATTTTCATAAATTTTTGATACTTTTTCATATCAATTCTGTAATCCTCTCCACTTATTATCATTGTTCTATGGATTGATCCTGCCCAATAATTTCTTAAACCAGCCCCTCCTGGAGCGGTTTCATATTTTTTCATATATACAGGCAAAGCACTTTCCAAATCTAAAAACACCACATACATATTGGCTATATTTTTGAGTTTATCAAAAGACTCTATTACATAAAGCACACCTAAACCTTTATTTTTTTGGAGGTTGGTATAAGTACTACAAATACTAGCAACATCACTTTTGCTAAGTGTATGAGTTTCATCAGTTACTAGTGTCTCAAAATCAACATATCCATTTCTTTTTTTAGCAGGAAGTATGTCATTATATTGAGTGCGTTTTACATAAAATTCCTTCAAATTAAATTTATTCGCTTCTTTAATAATCAAATCGTTCCACTTGTCAAACATTTCTGTTTTTATCATTTGGGGATCCAAAAAATAACTACTGCCTATCATTTTAGCTCCAGTAAAATCTATCCCTAACCAAAGAAATTCCTTCTCTTCAAACATATCAACACTTTGTGCTTGAAGATTAGCACTATAAAACATCACAAACACTATTATAAACCTCTTCATCATAATATATATTTTCACTATTTTTTTGAAGTTATAAAAAGTATAGGTTTCTAGAAAATTATTCACCTGAAACTTAACTCTAAGATTATTCATCTAATTTTCACTGAAATCAAAAACAACAATACCAAGAACTATCGTTGAGAATATCACATATATTATTTAACTTTAATAAGCTTAAATCCTACTATAGTGAAAAAGACACTTCTGCTATTACTAATTCTAAGTACTTATCTTTCTGGTTTTTGCCAAGATACGAAAAGTTTATTCGACCGTGATACAGAAATTACTTGGTTAGGCATCGATTTTTCTCATGTAAAAATAATTGGTGAATTTTCACATTACTTTATTGCAGAAAGTAAAGGGGCAATAGAAATAAGAGACATGTATTTTCCCGCATGGAATTACTTGGTACAAGGAGAAAGGAATAAGTATGACTTTAGACCAATGCTTCGAAAAAGAGATGTTTTTTACAATATCGACATGATTATGAGTGTTAATGAAAAAACTAATATTGATAGCTTAAAAGCTCATTCTTCTCCACGATATTCTACGACAGAAATTGAAAATTTTGTATCTAAATACGATTTTTCTTCCATTAGAAATAAAGATGGAATAGGTATCTTATTTATTGCAGAAGCATTAGACAAGTACTCTGTTGAAGCCTATTTTCACTTTGTAGCCGTAAACATGAAAACAGGTGAGATTTTACTTCAGGACAGGTTGAGAGGCGAACCTCATGGTTTTGGTATTAGAAATTACTGGGCTGGTGCCTTTTATGATGTAATGAAACTCATTGAAGATCGTTATTACGGGCGTTGGCGAGATAAGGTATTATAAATTCCTATCTCTTATCCAATAATTTAATTGGCTTACGACTGTTTTTTGGATGTACAATTCTAAATAATTCCTCAAATGACATCTCTTCCAAATGAGGAGTAGCTCGCAATCGTGTCTTAAAATGTTTTTTTAGTTCTTCAATGTCAAATTCTCGTTCAGCACTGAACTTCACATTAATAATGTCATTCCCGAATTCGTCTGAAGCTATTTCAATACAATATAAAGAAATGTAATCCTGATGATCCAACACATCAAAAATAGCTGGTGGATAAATGGTCGTTCCTTTATATTTTATCATGTGATTTTTTCGGCCTAACAATGGCCCCAACCTTGATGTATTTCTGCCGCAAGCACATGGAGCAGTATATTTTCTGCAAATATCCCCTGTTTTAAAACGAACTAAAGGCATACCTTCCACCCCCAAAGTAGTAATTGTTAATTCTCCTGACTCACCTTCTTCAACGGGATTATCATTATCATCTAAAATTTCAGTAATGATTAATTCTGGATGTTCATGTCCACCTTTTCCCTCTTGGCACTCTGTAAATGCAGTACCCATCTCTGTGGAGGCATAAGTAGAATAAAGTTCAATTCCCCACTTTTCTGTAATTCTTTTCCCTAATGCATTAAGTTTTAAATTATCATCTCGTATCGCCTCACCAATACAAACAGCTTTCTTGATGGAAGAATTTCTATAATCTATTTTATGTTTTTCGGCATATTCAATAAGCTTGATAATGAAAGATGGAACTACTATCAAAATTGTAGGGTGAAGTTCTTTAATATTCAACCATTGCAATTCGGGCAATGCTGGTCCAACTCGTATTAAACCTGCACCTAATAGTCGAACTCCTTCGGCATACGCAAGTCCAGCCATAAATCTTCGATCTATGGTAGTCATTAATTGATAAATATCTTTTTTATTTCCCCCGGCACAAGCTAGGGAAATTGACTCGTTATAAGCTAATCTGTTAAGGTCTTTATCTGTAAGTGGTATAGTTACTGGTTGTCCTTCCGTACCCGATGTATTGCAATAATCTATTAATTTATCTTGTTCAACACACCAAAAGCCTCTATTATTCTCTTGCAATTGTTTTTTAGATACAGGCGGGATTTTTTGTAAATCCTCCAAAGACTGAATATCCTCAATATTCACATCATGAGTGATGAAGTGCTTTTGATAAAAACCAGCATTTTCTTGAACATATTTCAAAGTTTTTTTCAACATCTCGACCTGAAGATGTTTTATATTTTCTGTAGACTGTACTTCAATATCTAGAATTTGGTACTTCATATTTAGTTTTCAATAATTACGACTGCAGTAGCATGATTTTTTGAATGAGATATAGACAAATGAATGCTAACAGCACCTTTGTTATTCGCTTCATTTTTAACTTCACCCCTCAAATCAAAATAAGGTTTCCCTTTATCATCATTAAGCACCACAATATCGTATAATTTCATTTCTCCTACCCATCCTGTACCCAATGCTTTTAGCAGTGCTTCTTTAGCTGCAAAACGTCCTGAATATGAAGCTTCTGAATTACCTTGGCTATCGCAATATGTGATTTCCTCCTTAGAAAAAACTAACCGTTTAAATTCCTCTCCTTTACTTAAGGAACGTTCCATTCTTGTTAATTCTATAATATCTGTTCCTATTCCTAAAATCATTACTATATCTTATCCCTGCAATATAGAAGGCTCTCTTCCATATGTTTTAGTTCACTTGTACGTGCTATATTCATAGTAAGTCCAATATCATAAAATTTTATTGCATTATCCCATTGCTCAATAGCCTTCATATAATCACCAAGATAGAAATAAGTAAGATAGCTATCAGGGTTACTTAATACAAAAATTTCAATGTCATCTTCAGTCAAAAATGGTTCTCCTCCTTTTATCAAGTAAGCTTGAATTTGTTCCTTTATTTTCAAAAATACTTCGTACTTTTTATAACTATCAGAGCTCAAAAATGGATCAGCTTCTACAATAAGAGAATCTGAAAAATTACCACTGAATACTTTATTCAAATCATATCCTACATATGTACCCAAGCTATAAGGAGCACTTGAAACCCAAACTTTTAGATCATTCGGGGAGAAAATTACTGAATGATGTGCTATTAGTTGATTAATAGCTTTTTCATTTCCCATTCCTAGTGTATCACCCTTTATTCCATTCCTATCTCTTAAAATATAAGCCACGTCATTAACGTTAATATCATGCAAAGAGTCTAACATATCGTTTACTCTTTTAAAACGATAATCAGAAACTCCTTCAGAACGATATTCTATATTCTCTTTAGTGTTAACTAAATCTTCGCTCTGAAAATGATTTGTAACCACCATTCTAGAAGTATCCGTATAATATAATGAAGTTGTTTCCTGTGATTTCTCGATTAACCCTACCTTATTATCAATTTTTGAGCCTATTAAAAAAGTTTCTGAAACGAATGATTCGTATGCATTTGCTATTTGATATGCTTCATCTATTGTGGATGCGTATTGCAAAATTTGACGAGCAATTAATGACACAGGTGTCTTTCCTTTAAAAGGGATGTCAGATTTAGCTGAATTTAAGGTAATTGTTAACCCTTTTTCATTCATCCCAGAAACAACACCACTAAAACAAGCCCAAGTAACTGACATAAATTTATAGCCATGAGTTGGATTAACAAAAGCTATTATTTTATCCTTGGCAAATTCTTGACCAAAATAAAAATCAAAATTGCGACCAATCAAAATGTTAGTACTATCCGTTTGATTATCCCATACACCAAATGAAGTACACCCTACTAGGTTCATATTTTGCAGTGCATGACCTATATCATGTGCTGCATGATAGTTAAGGATGCGATGAAACTTGGGACCAATAAAATCAAATTGATCGGCCATTGATTGTGAACTACCATATATTTCTAACAAATATTCCACAGGAATGTAATCGTCTAAATCACGATTAATCCAACCAACTAAGTATTTTAAAAAATTCAGAAAGTTCTCCGAAGGCACTTTATTTCTAATCTCATTTATAAAAGCTTCCTCTTTTTGTTCGTTTAGGTTATAGGCAAGCTTGCCAAAAGCAGTTCCTCTATCATAGGCATCTCCTTCAAGGTAGAGTTCCCACAAGCCATGATTATTTTTTCTTAACCAGTTATTAGCTAATTGATAACTATCTCTACCTATTTCAACTCTTTTTTCACCTTGTAATTTACTATTAGTGACTTTTGGTGGAGTGATATGTACATCAAGTATGTAAATTACAAACAGCACCAAAAATAGAGCTACCAGTGTTAGTAATATATACTTGGAGAGTTTAACAAATTGTTTCATACAGTATATTATTGTACTTCTACAATGTTTTTACCCAATGTACCCATCCAACGTTTCCAAGTACTTTCTCTCTCTGTAATGGACACAAAATTTTCCATTTTTGTACTAGAAAGATCAATATTGGGATTTACCTTACTAATCGTTTTTAACGTATCTAATACAACAGGTAAGTAATCTACTTTTATTTTTTTACGTCTTGCAAAACTAGTTAGCATTGATGTTTGAAAAGGGTCGGTTGCTAAAGCAATTTTTTCAAATCCCATTTTTTTAGCTAGTTGATAAGAATAGTATAGGTTTTCAGTACTATGTTCAGCTCTAGTCTCAGTATAAATCACGCCTGATGGTAATCCTATAGCTATGGCATGTAGTTTCATTACTTCGCTTTCTATATAGGGAGAATATACTGCACTGCCCGAGTATATAATATTTCTAGTATAATTATTTTCATACAGATACTGTGACCAGTATACTCTCATTTTCATTACATCATGCCATATTGTATCACTATCTTGATATGGAAACCCAGGAACTATCACAACATCATAAGGTGTATTTGCAATATTTTTATGAAATGCTTTATTGGCTTTACTAACTGCACAAGAGTAAAATAAATGTGATAACACTATTAGTACAATGGAAAAGATAATGAATCGTTTCATGTATTTATGTGTCAATATTTTTATTATGGCATTTAGTATAAACATGCCTTATGATTTCACCACTTTTTGCATTATATATTGATTAGTCAAAAATTCAGAACATGTTGTAACAGCCCCAATAGTAACCCCCAACGCACCGTGCATATTCAAATTTTCTCCTGTTAAATATAAATTAGGGACTTTGGTTTTTGCCGAAATAAATGTTTTTAATGGGTTTTTATAATCCTTCATAACTCCATATAGTGATCCCCATTTATCTCCTATGTAGTCCCGATAGGATAATGGGCTAGAAGTATAATAACTATGAATACTTTGTTTTACACCTGGCAGTCTTTTTTCCAAAGCATCTATTAATTTCTCTGCCTTTAATATTTTAAACTCTTCATAAGACTCTCCTCTATCCATTTTATTAGAAACAACATTATAAGTATCTGCCCATTGCCGGGTTTCTTCCTCACGCATATATGTCATAAGTGTTAATGTATCAGCATAGCCATCATTGTTAGTTGTAACACCCGTAAATAACGCAAAACTAAGAGGCCAATCATCGGCCTTATAGTGAGGGCCTTTCCAAACGTCAGAATCAAAATAATGATAAATATTATGATTGAAATATTTAATTTTTCCAGGCTTTAACGCTATATGAACTATAAAAGTAGAGACAGAATTAGTTAAACTATTTATTCGTTTTCGATAAGCATTTCTAACTTTTCCTTCTTCGATCATTTCTAATGTTACAGCTGGGTGAATATTAGAAATGAAATTTTTCGCATAAAACTTTCTTCCATCCTTCAACTCTACATATTCTATACTATCTCCTTTAAAATAAAATTTATTTACATGGGCATGCTTTAATACTTTTCCTCCATTATTTAAAATAACTCTAGTAAGAAGTTTAGCAATTTGTGCACTACCATTTACACAACGATATGCACTTTCTATATATGAATTTACTACAAGAGCATGTACATATAATGGCGTTTTATCCGCCTCGCCTGCATACAAAACATTTGTTCCTGCCAGCACATTTCTTAGCTTTTCATTTTTAGTAATTGAGCATATATATTCATAGGTATTTACATCCAAAAATGGCATGTTCTGGAGGTCACTATTGCTAGGCTTGAGATTATACATTGGAAATGAATTGCAAACCTCAATCAGTTTATCACAATATGCTCTGATACTATTTGCCTCTTCTGGGAAGTCTTGTGAAAGTTGATCGATAAAGTTTTCATAACCCTGCGCATGTCTGTAAGTTTTTTCATCATCCTCGAACGACACTAAATCAAACCCATCATTATCCATGCGTTTAAGATTCAAATCATTCATTATTCCTAAATACTTAAAATACTGATTCAAATTTTGCCCTTCATCTAGCCCACCTATATAATGAATCCCTGTATCAAAAATTCGTTTGTCGCGTGAAAATGTTTGAAGATTTCCTCCAAGCTGTTTATTCTTTTCAAGCACTAATACTTTGTAGCCTTCTCTACTTAATATCACCCCACATTCCAATCCACCAAGTCCACTACCAATGATTATAATATCGTATTGTTCTTCCATTAACTATTACTTCTTCGTAACACAAATAAAACATTTGATGTTAGCTTACTTTTGTCAATAATCTCCAAATTTAAATTATTTTCCATTGCAAAACTTCTTATTAATTCTCCAGAAATATAGTTTAATTCATTTTGAGTTTTATTAAACCCAATTCTGGTAGAGATAATTTCTGTCAACTTAGTTCCTTTGTGTCGCTTTGTTTTTTCACTATCGCCATCACGAATAATCATCATTCCATTTTTAGAAAGATTGTTTAATAAATTTTGCAATAACTGTTGTTGTGCTTCGGTAGTAAGGTAATGCAAAACATCACTTACCACAAAGGCATCCGTAATATGGTATGAATATTTCACAATATCACCAACCTCAAATTTAAGTTTTTCAGGAATTGAAGGACAATTTTTTGCAACATCGATTTTATCTTCATCATAATCAATGGCTAAAACTTCTCTATCCTCTCCACTAAATGCTAAAGCAAACGACATTAACCCATATCCACAACCCACATCCACAATTTTTCCTTTTTTAGGAATTAAATCATGAAAAAGACGATATTCATTTTCTAACTTATATTTTATTCTTAAATACCATTCTAAAATAGGTCCTTTATAAAGATAATTACCAATTAATACATGCTTAAAATAGCTGGGGTACTCCGCTCTATCACGATACTTTTGATATTCTGCTTTAAAATAATTGCTTATTTTTTTTGTTCGTTTTGAATAGCCAGTGCCAAAAGAGGTGTCGTTATTTGATATTCGTGGAAGAAACTTCAGTACCATGTCCCCTCCCATTTTCATAGCAAATCCATCTAACTTAGGCATTACATACGATGTACCATGAAGCACAACGGGTTGAATGTCAAGATTAAATTGTTCAGCTAAAAAAAATGCTCCTTTTTTAAACCTTCCCAATTTAAAACTAGGTGAACGTGTCCCTTCAGGATAAACGATAATGGAATAACCATCTTCAATTAAATTGTTAATTTTTTTTGTTTGTGTTTCTACTCCTTCTGAAGAAAGGATAAAATCAGCAAACTGAACAATTTTACCAAAGAAAGGAGAGTTATAAACCCATTCATTAGTAACCATTACAATTTTTGGATGAAGACCTAGCAATAGCAAAATATCAACAAAAGAATGATGATTAGCGATAATTACAGAAGGCTTACTAAAATCTATATTGTGTTTATCAATCAATGATTTTTTTACATTTCCCATGAAAAACAAAAGCGTTCTGGAAAAAAAACTAATTAAGTAATGAAATAAGAGCTTTCGTGTTTTTATATTTCCAATGGGTAATCTTAATAATATATGAAAGGGAATCAACACAAAACAGCCTATTACAAATTGAAAGAATGCCCAAACTGAAAACAGAAAAGATATTCCACTATAGGCTACTTCACCTTTATTTTTTCTGTTTTGAATTAAAAAATTGTACAATATTGGAGGGATAGTGAAAGTGATAAAGATCACTGAAACTATTCCAATAATAGCTAATAATGCAATCGATTTTAATGCAGGGTGTTGTGCAAAAACAAGTACACCTATTCCTACTAACGTAGTAATTGCAGAAAGCAAAATGCTTTTCTTGAATGAAAAAAGGTCATCCTGATTATACTTATATTTTTGGGTAAGACCTCTAACCACAAAAATACTATAGTCAATACCTAGACCGAAAATAAATGTACAAATAATAATATTAACAATATTAAATTTCAGATCTAGTAATCCCATGACACCCAATGTCCATAACCAGCTAAGTAAAATTGGAATAAAAGCAATTAATGACAACTCTATTCTACCATAACTTAATAAGATAATTAGAAAAACTATGATAAGAGAAGCGTTAACTAAGCGACTAAAATCTTCCTTTAATAAACTTACTAATCGAGAAGTAAAATAGCCCTTATCAATGATAGTAACATTTGGCATTCCTTTCACAAGCTCAATAAAAGAAGCTTTATTTTTAGCTAGTAGTTTAACCGATGATACAACTGAAGTGCCTTCATCATTTTCAATAATTAAATCTTCTCCAAAAACTGATAGTAAATTATTTACATCTTCCTCAGAAATAGAATTGTAATTTTTATATAGAACAGTGTTTACATGATTAAACGTATTTCTATTAAAGCCCACACTTTCAGCCTCAATATTAAGTGATTGCACAACACTACTTTTATTATTTTTGTTCCAAAATAAATGCCACTCTTTTAATCTATTCTCTTGTATAGTTTTGTCAGGAATAATATCATTTACAGTAAGGTGATCTAGTATTAATGAATCTTTTAGAGCCTTGTTAAGCCGACTATTTAACGGTTTATTATTTCGTAGAGCCTCCCAAATATTACCTCCAGAGGTTACCAAATAGACATTGTTTACAGAGAAGTTTGAAACTTGATTTAGGTTTTTTTCATAACCTTCCAATTCAGGAGTCAAGTAGTTAAGTTTCAACATATCCGTTTCAAAAGCAAAGTTTTTCCATGTAAATAAACTCACCACAGTAATAATTGCAAAAACACTCAATGCCCATTTACTCTTGTGAAATGGAAATTTTGCCAAGGAGCTAATAATTTTTTGAATAAAATTTAGTTTAACATCTTTTATTTCACTTTTCCCAATTACCAAATGAGGTAAAACTATTAGCGTAAATAAGGCTGCACTTATAACACTTACACCAGCGAAAAGACCTAAATCTTTCAATGCATTAGACCGAATGAGTAACAATGATAGAAAAGCACATGAAGTAGTGATAGCACTAATAAGAATAGGCAATGAAATATCTGAGAATAATTTCCTTATATCCTTTTGTTGCGTGTAATGTGTTACAAAATGTAGTGCAAAATCAATTGTAACTCCCAACAATATAGATCCTACACCTAATGATATTGCAGAAATACTTGGACGAAATAGGGTCAATACAGCAACACCTAATAACCCACCAAAAACGCCTGGCAACAATACCAAAACAAATGTGTAGACTTTTTTGTAAAACAATGATATAAAAATAAAAAGTGTCATTATCGCCAAACTGACAGTTAACATAATATCACCCTTTATTCGTTGTGCATTACCAACAGCAACAGCTGCTTGTCCAAAATATTCAATCCTATAATTCGAAGTGGAATAGTGTTGAATTAATTGATCAAAATCTGCAATTAACTTGCCATTATTCTTTGTTTCATTAGGAGGATTAGTCAAATCAATAAAGAATATTAGATGTTTAGAATCTTTGCTTACTAGATGATTTTGATACAAACCTATTTTATCATCTTGCTGTAATTCACGAGCTCGCTGAAGTGGTTTATTTACTAACCCAAAAGGATCTTTAATTGTCATTTTTTTTGTCACCATACTCATTGGTGACATCAATGCCTTCAAACTTTTATCTAACGTTTTTCTAATTCCATCTTTAGAGATTTTTTCTTCTAATTCTTTATAATCTTCATCATCAAGATAGAATGGGATATTATTTAGATAATAATCGTACAGAGTTTCGATATTACTATCTGAAAATTCAATACGTATAGAATCGATGTGTTGTCCACTTAGTACCTGTAAAGTATCTACAAACTCGTGGGCAAAGTCTATCAATTGATCTGCATTCGCACTTTCTCCTTCTTCAGCCTGATACACATGCATCACCATCTGCTCGTTAAGCTTAAAGCTTTGTAGTACTTTATTGATGTATCTTATTTCCTTGTCCTGAGGTATAAGGTTTAAAATATTCTCTTCAAGTTTTATTTGAGCAGCCAGATACCCCAAAAAGAGAACAAGTAACCCTATTACGCCAATAAATGCTTTTCTCCTTTTTTGAATAAACTGATAGAAATGAAAAAATAGGTTTGTCATAAATGCCAACTATGCGTTAAATTCAAGTAAATGAATTGGCGACAAATGTAATTAGTTTTTACCATCTGAAAAAGTATGTAAATATTAAGTTCCTTTCTATTTTTTTGAGAAAAGTATATAACATTGTGAAATGAGTATAATGAAATAACAAGACCACTAGTTATTGATATTCTATAGTTTTGTATAAATGAGCTGTAATTTAGCATTCGTAAAAATATAAGCTAAATCAGAGTCGTAGGATATTGGCTTTTCAACTTTAGAAGAGTTATATGCTCCTTTCATTCCAAATAAACTGATATTACTGTCGTTTACTTTCGTAATATTAATTAAGTAAATTGAGTTATCTGAACGAATGGTACGAGTTTTCTTTAATTCGCCCTTTGAAGATATATAATCAAGATAAATATTGGTCTGATCTTCATTGACTTTTGTACGCTGAACATTTCCATTTTCATCCTTTTTTGAAGTATAATTGCCTGCCAACAGGTAACCAGTATTAGTATTTACAATATTTTCCAACGTACCTGAAAAACTATAATTATATTTCCATAATAGGTCTCCTAATACATTAATATTTACCAAAGTGGTAGTTTTTTCTTCTTTAAAATTTTGAGTTAAATCATTATCCCTAAACGATATAATAAAGGAATTGGTCGTTTCATTATAGTTAATAGTACGGGGGTAATCGTTTTCTTCCAATCTTCTTAATAAATTCTCATTTCCGGCCTCATCGAGATAAATTAATGAATTTAGAGCAGAGTTATTCGTTTTATGTACAGATCTAATAACAATAGCACAACCTGCCTGAGTAGGTTGCACTCCAACCACCAAATTATCAGCATCAGCTCCAGCACTATCTAGTTCAATATTATATTCTTTATACCATCCCACTTTACTATCAGCCGAAACACGAGATACATAAGCAATTACATTATTTATTCCTTTTGGGTCTCTATATACACCTGCAACATACTTGCTGTCATCCGCATTTTTTAATAAGTGAGTAGTTGTTAGCACACCTTGTTTTAAAGAATCCATTAACAAATGTTTTGTGATCGACAAGGGAATCTTTTTCCTGTTATAACTCAAAACTTTAGTGTTTTTCATACTATCCAATTCTAAATCATCAATTATCGCATTACGTAGTGTTAACACGTACTTTCCGAATCCATTAGATATGTTTTTATTTTCTTGATTAAGGTAAGCATTAACCCCATCAAACCCTCTGTAATATTCATCCATAAAAGCACTGTGTTTTGCCACATTGTGCTCCATATGTCTAGACTTTACAACTTTCAAAGCACTATCTAACAGGTAATATGAATTAATCATTTCTCCATAATAAGTGTATTTACTTTGAGGTGATACATTAGATGCTGTATCATAATATTTTAAGTTATGAGTACGATGCACCACCGACTGCAAATTATATTTGTATTGAAAAATTCCAGCTAATAATGAGTTCTTATCAAATTTTTTTAGATTGAAGAGTAATTCTTTATTTCTATCAATTGGTTCATAAGTAGAGAAATTAGCTGGATTAGCTGCGTCTTTCAAACCATCATCTAGTTTTTCTTCGTAACTAATGATTTCTTGACGTAGAGAATTTATATCAGCATTAAATAACAAATTTACATCATCAACCCACTTACCATAATTCCAAAGTTGGATATCATTATTTAAAAAATTCGATTGGGTTATCAGCCCACTTAATCGATATGTCTCAATATCTTTGATAGTATAATCTTGATTATATCCCTTGATAGGGTATTCTGCAATTTTTCGTTTGTATTCATCTAAATAATAAACTGTAGAATCAAAAGATTGTTTGAGAAAATCTAAATCAGTTTTTAGTTCATCATCATATAAAAGATATAAATCATCAAGGCTATTATATTTACCATTGACCTTATAAAAGGTCTTAATAGATGCATCATAAGTATTTACAGCTTTAATAAAAGTGTTATAAATATCAGGCACCTTTTGCAAATACAAAACAATACTATCGTATTTAGTAACCATAGCTTTGTTCACTATTTCATAATTTACTATTAGTCGCCCTTTAGAATCTGTTCCACTAGAAAAAACACTATAATAGCCTATATTCTTCTTTATATCTTTTTCATTCACTAATACCCTTGCTTTAGTAAACCTTAGTTTAGCTCGTTCAGCATTTGCTACAGCCTTTTCGTATTCTGTTAATGCGTCTGCAGATTTATACCTTTTATCATATATCAATGCAAGTAATAAATTTGAATTAGGATGGTCAGGTTCAATTTTTAAATATTCTTTTAAAATAGGCATTGCTCCTTCATCGGTAGACGAAGCTATGCGAGGGTAAATATCTTTATATTTTTGACTATACAAGCTATTAGTAATTACAAATAAGGCGAGTAATATTGCTTTATATCTTGCTCTCATATCCCTAATACTTTAAGTTCGACTCTTCTATTCGCTGCGCGATTTTCTTCTGAATCATTGGCAACTTTAGGTTGTTTCTCTCCAAATCCTTTTGCCAAAAATCTATCATCATCAATATCATTGCTTACCAAATAGTTCATCACACTTTCTGCACGTTTATCTGATAGCACTAAATTGTATCTATCAGAACCAACATCATCTGTATGTGCATCTATTTCTACTCTTAGAGTAGGGTTTTCTTTCATCAACTGAATAACACGAGCTAGTTCAGTAAAAGAAATATCCGATAATGTGGCTGAGTTTGACTCAAAAGTAATATCCTTTAATGCCAACCTAGCATCCTTTTCTAATTTCAGTAATTTCATAGCCACCTCGTTATTTCCTTTGCCTACCTCTAGTGTGGTGGAATTAAATGCATAACCATGATCACTTGTAGCTTCTATTTCGTACCTATCTCCTTTTCTTAAAGCCACCATTTCATTTCCTGTAATTTCAATGTATTCGTCTCTATTTTTATTTCTCAGAATAATTTTAGATCTCACTTTACTGTTATTCATTAAGTCTGAGACATTAATCATTACATTTTCCTTCTCTGGGATAAGCTCTACCTCTTTTTCAAACTCTCTATACATCACTAAACCTGATAAGTCGAATGAAAAAAATTGACCTTTGAAATTTTCTGTATCAATACTCACTTCATATTTCTGACCTATAGGTAATACAATAATTGCCTCACCTGTTATCGGATTATTAACAAGTTCACTGAAGTACTCAGAATGTCCTTGAACTTTCACCTTAACATCTGCACTAATGGGTTCAAAAAGTTCTATATCATTAATATTTACATTTAGATTAATGGACTTAAATAACTCAATATTCTTACTTATTTCTTGGTATTTATTCACTTTTCTCAAATCATATGACATTGTAAAACTTGAATACCCTTCTTTTTCCACTTCAATATTAAAATTTCTCCCCACAGGAAGTACAATGCTGTAATCTCCTGTAGAAGCATTGTTTTGCAATGTCATCACTGTTTTTGAAGTTAAGGCATCGGTTACTATCAATGTAGCAGCTATTCCTTGTTTTGTATCCTGATCAGTAATTTTTCCTTGCACAATATTATTCATGAACTGCCTTAAATTGGGGGGAATTTCTACTGAATATATATCTTGATTATTAAACACGTAATACATTAAGTCTCCTTGAGCAGAAATACATGGTAACTGATCACTTTTATCAGTATTTACATAGTTTAAAGGTTGTGGATTTGACCACTCTCCTAATACATTAATTTTTGATTGGTACATATCATAACTACCACTACCCCCTGGTCTATTAGAAGAAAAAATCAACGTCTTACCATCCGCCATTATTTTAGGAGCTTTTTCGCAATCTTGATTTATAGGTGCTGGTAATTTTTCAGGTATCCCCCATTTTCCTTCTTTATTTTTTACAGATCTAAAAATAGAATAACATATTTGGTTAAGTTTACTTAACTCTTTATCCTGAGGACCAGCTTGATTATTTGCTACAAAGTATAATGTACTTCCATCGGCAGAAATAGATGGAAAACCTTCATAATCACTCGTGTTTATTGGTGCACCAATATTTTTTGGTACTGACCACCCTTCTTCCGTTTTATTAGATACATATATATCCGATAAATTCCCCATACCTATTGATCCACTAAAGTAAAGGGTATTACCATCAAAACTTATACTTGGTCCTGCAATTAAGTCTGTGCTATCACCAAACGAATTTATGTTGGTTAATGGAGTTGGAGATCCCCATTGTCCGTTTTCTAATCTTGACTCATAAAGTTTATAACTTGCTCCTTCATTGGCTTCGAAAATCATTGTTTTCCCATCTGCACTAATTGATGGTGCGTACTCTACTACTCCTTCTTTGCTAATTCCAGTTACCACTTTCTGTGTACTGATATAATAATCCAAGCTATCATTAATAGTGGAAGGAACTTCCTGTGCAACCACTTCCGTCAAAAACACTGGTGCAATAACCGCTAATAATAATCTTAATTTCATCGATATACTTTTATTTACCTAGTAGTACAAAAGCTCCCCAATGATAGGGATCATTGTATTTATCCTTTATTTCTAATTGAGCTAGCTTAAAAGCTTCGAATTTATCCATTCCATCTAACCATCTAGAATAAAATCCTGACATTAACTCCTGTGTGGTCACATCGTTTACTTTCCACAAACTCATTATTACATTTTTAGCTCCTGCAACGATAAATGAGCGCTGTAAACCATATACTCCTTCTCCATTTCTTACTTCTCCTAAACCAGTTTCACAAGCTGACAATACTACTAATTCTGTATTATCTAGATTTAAGTTCATTGCTTCATAAGCAGTTAAAATTCCATCTTCCCCAGTACCTCTTTCATTCAAAATAATAGCTTTTGCACTTCCAGTTAATAATACACCAGAGCGTAATAATGGATTTGTATTTAAATCATTATGATTTATTTCAAAGGATTGAGCTCGATCATCAAACGAAATATCGTTCATGAAAAATCCATGAGAAGCAATATGAAGTAATCTTGGGCTATTGATACTTTTAAATTTTTCTTCATGCGCATCTAATGCTGTATTGACATTATTAGTCCAATTATTATCGATCAACATTTTTTCTATATTCTCCACCTCAACCTTTGTACCTGGCAATGGGGAAATACCTTTTTTAAAACCATAACCAGTAGTTCTGCTCAGAGAATTTTTAGCTATTGATTCAAAATCTACACCTACATTGAAATCAGGAAAACCAAATATTTCTGCATTATTCACAACTTTTTGACTACTAATAGAACTTTCAAGTAACTCTCGAGTGTTACTTACAAACCTTATTTCAAGTTCATCAATTACCGATAGTTCTGTGCTAGGATCCCATAAAGTATTAATATTGATCTTATTGTAGATTCCATCAGCAGAAAGATATACACGTTTAACTCCTTTTAGTTTGGCATTAATATCTTTCCAATAATTATTGTACGAAATTTCATTACCGACTGAAAATTTTATTGCATTACGATAATAATTAAACAAACGATTTTCTAGATGATTTCCCTCTTTAAGCATTATTAAATCAGGTTCATTGTCCGAATTCTTAGTCACAATTAACCCTACATATAATATTGAGTCAGCAATAAATTTTTTATTTACTCTAATGATTTCTATAGCAGCCTCATTTTCTTTCAAATAGTTTTTTACATCTTCCCAGCTATCTCTACGTTTTTCAAATTGTTTAGCAAATAAATATGATTGTGTAGATAACTTTTTCTCTAATTCATTAGCCTCAAATTTAATTTCATCAATATGAATATCATGATTAGCTAGTTCGTCTTGTGTATAATTTAAATACTTCACTAATTTTTCCTTCATATCCAACCAGCCCCTATAATTATTAATTAAATTTTGGTCACCACTTGCTAGTATTCTATTACGAACTTTATTACTAGCATTTAATAACAGTGCTTTTGTAGAAAGTTGCAAATTGTACATTTCTGCTATAGGTGATTGATTAGATGGACGTCCTTCAAAAAAATGATATTCAATACAGAAGTCATAAAAAGCATCAAACACAGGTTTTATTTTACTATAAAAGGCACTTTTTTCTTTTTCACTCATAGAGGGAAAATATTCATCAATCTGCTCCATATATTTTTCTATTACCTGTATGTAATAAGTATATGCCTCATCAAATCTTCGTGTTCCATGATATAAAGAAGCTAATCCATACAATGAATAAGCGTAATCAGGGTGATTTTCTCCCAGTAAAACTTTTCTAATTTCTAGTGCTTCTTTATAAGCACCTTCAGCCTCTTTGTATTTTTCCAAATCCTGATAAAGAGTTCCTAAATTATAAAGGGTATTTGCATAAGAACGATGTTGTTTTCCGTGTACACGTTCATCAATTTGCAATGCATTAACAAACAACGGTTCAGCTTCTGAAAATCTATCGAGTGTTTGATATAGAGAAGCCAAATTATGCAATGTAGTAGCAAAAACAGGGTGATCATCACCATATACTAATGCGTCCATCTTAAGTGCTTCCTGAAGTAAGGGCATAGCTTTATCATTTTCACCCTTCATCTGATATAAAGAAGATAAATTTTCAATAGTGGTAATGTATTCTGGGTGCATTTTACCATAAGTATTTTCATATATGGAGGCACATTCTAGTAAAAGTGGTTCTGCATCTACAATATTTCCTAAAAGCTGATAAAACAATGCCATTGCATTTAATGATCTAGCATATTCAGGATGTTGATTACCAAAATTTTGTCTAGATAACTCCATTGCTTCTTTAAAATGTGGTTCAGCTATTGGGTACTCTCCCATAGCTTGTTCCAACCTGCCAAAGTTTAAAATATTAGCAGCATAAGAAGGAGACTTCTTCCCATGCTTCTCTTCAATAATACTTTTCGATTTTTCCAGAATAAGCCTGGCATTTTCATATTCACCCAATTCAATATATATCGTTGAAAGGTTTTCCAGAGTACCTAAGTAAGTACTACTAGCTAAATTCCCTATAGATTCACTTACCTTAAGTGACTCCTGTAGAAGATTTCGAGCCTGAAAATGCTCACCCTTTATCTCTTTTAAAGCAGCCTGATTATTTAGTATCAATGCATAAAATTTACTGTTCCCATGTTCTAAATTTTTAGACTTTTCAACCGTGGTTGTGAATAATTCATCTGCTTCATTATACCTACCCAACTCTTTATAAAGTACTGCCAAACCATTGGCACATTGAAGTGATAATAGTGAACCACTATTTACTTTAGAAGTTATTTCATATGCACGTTTATAGTGCTCTTCCGATTTATCATAATTATGGAGTTGTCGCTCAACAAGTGCTTGCTTTCTTAAAGTTGAAGCATAACGTTCATGTTCATCACCATAAATTGACACAATGATTTTATTCGATTTTAATAAGTACTCATTTGCATCATTCAATCGATCCGTTGTTGAGTATAGAATAGCTAAGTTTTCCAACACTTCTGCATACTCATATGAGTTATCATTTCCTATAGCCTCCATGGCCTGCTTATACAATTCTTCTGCTTTCTTATTATCTCCTCGCTGTTGACTTAAAGCAGCCAGGTTATTTAATGAGGATATATCCTGTCCCGATTGATTTAATTCACCTTTACCAATACTACTCAATAGCAATTCTGCTTCTTGAGCTTTACCTAATTCCTGAAGGTTTACTGCCCTATTATTTACTAGATTGGTGTATTCATTTGAAGTAGTATTTCCAGATAACTCATATTTTTTAGTAGCCAATACAAATAATGATTCAGCTTCTGATTTATTAACTTTACGATATGCATTGGCCATGCTAGAAATTACATTTAAATATTCTTCGGAATCTTCATAGCCAGAATCTTCATAAATTGTTTTCACCCTGCTTAAATAAGCAATCGCACCTTCGTTATTACCCGATTCCATAAGTAAATTTCCATAGTAATAACATGCTTCCAAATAATCCATTGTTATCTCCTCAGGATTTCCATAAGCATCAAAAGCTTCCTTAAAAAGTTGTTCTGATACTAAATTATTCCCTTGAATAAACTGTACCGTTGCCAATTTCCACTGGCAGTTAATCATCTCCTCATTTCCTAAAGAATAGTATAGTTTATATATATCTAATGTCTTTTCTAAATTCTCGAATGCCTTATCATAATTTCCCTCTTGCTGGTACAACAAACCTAAATTGTATAACGCTCCTGCATAAGTTATGTCCTTAGGCGAAGCCATTTGTTCTAATACTGATATTTCCTTTTCAGCATAATCAATCCCTTCTTCGAAATGTGAAAGTTCAAAAGATATGGTTGAAAGCAGCCTAAGAATACTACGATAATTCGATCCTATCTCACCACTTTGCTGCATATACGTTTCTAGACATTTTTTGCCAATAGAAGACGCACTTTCTAATTCATTTGCATTATATGCTTCCTGAGCTTGGTTGTATTGATTTACCCAATCGTTTTGAGCTATAACTAATAAAGAAGTGCTAGTAATTAGTAAAAATATTAGAGCTATTTTTTTCATTTAAAAGCATTGTGATTATATGTAAACTTTAAAATAAGTAAAATCTAGCATACCACAATATTTAAGTAGAACATCATGTGAAAAATACCTAAAAATAGGTAGTAAAAATCATATTCTTCTATCTTAAATACTAATCTATCAAAATACACATTTCTTCATCGACTTGAGTCCTAGATATAAAATTATAGATATTTCATTATCATCTGTAATTTCATATAAAACACTCTTTATGTTAAGTGCTCTGTATAGGGTTTATAGATTTTTCGCTTATCACCACTATTTATGCTTTAACTTTCTTTCGAAAAAATCAAAACTAGCTTTATAAGCTTTTATCCAATTAGAATGTAGTAAAAAACCATGTACTTCATCTGGAAATACCAATTGTTCGAAATACACATTATTTCTTCTTAATGCCTCAACAATACTCACGGTCTCATTGAATGGCACATTTCTATCATCATCTCCATGTATTAATAATACTGGAGATTTCCAATCCTTTACATATGCAATAGGAGAAGAATTAAAAGCTAATTTAGCAGCCTCTTGGTTCTTAAGTGGGTCATAGTTAGATCTAAAATTTTTAATAACAAGATTCCAGTCATGAACACCATGAAGATCAACCCCAGCAGCAAAAAGATTGGATGCTTTAGCCAGCCCCATTGCAGTTAGAAATCCACCGTATGACCCTCCCCATAATCCAATACGACTTGCATCTACATCGGCACGATTTCTAAGATAAAGACCTGCTCCCTGAACATCCTGAAACTCACTTGCTCCTCTTGCTCCATAATTCAAAGCTTCCCTAAAAGCCATTCCATATCCTATACCACTTCGATAATTTACTGATAAAACAATATATCCTTGATTTGCCAAATACTGATTAAATGCATATGCATTATGATAATACCCTCTATGATGAAAACCAAGAAGCATTTGTCTGCGTGAACCACCATGAAAAAAGAGAACCGCAGGGTATTTTTTTCCTTTTTGCATTTTCGGTGGCAGAAAAAGTTGTCCGTGAATTTGCATTCCATCTGCTGCTGCAAAAATAACTTGTTCTGGTTTCACAAGATTATTCTCGAAAAAATCAGTAATATCTGATTTTGGAATAAGTGATTTAATATTTCCATTTTCAAGTATAGCTGGAAAAGCAGGGGTTTTAGATCCAGATGCAAGAATGAATAACTTATTGTTAGAAGCAGAAAGTTGAGGTGACCACTCTATGCCTTCACCATGACTTATTTGCTCCGTTTTACCATTCAGAAGATTAGTTTTCCAAATATGCTGTCGATCAATATCTCCCTGGTTGGAAGAATATAAAATCGATTTTTTATCCTTAGATATGCTAACAAACTGAACCTCTGATTTTCCTGATGAAAGTAGTTTTATTGATGACCCATCTGATTTTATTGAGTATAGATTTGTCCATCCATCACCTTCCCAAGGAAAAACTATTAAATCATTTTTTGTCCAAAACAATTGATTTGCAGCTGAAATATTTCGAAAAGCACTTCCTACTCCTTGAGAAGCTTTCCAAATTTCAGTAGAAGTCCCATTTTCGACATTACCTATATGGATGCTCCAAGGTAATGCACTTCTCTTAGGCATAAATGGTAAATTTTGTGATTCAGTAGGAATTCTAATAAACCCTATTCTCCTGCTATCAGCTGACCAAACAGGATTGCGATCATTATCTACACTAGGAGCAATGTAGGTAATACCCTTAGTTGTCAGATCATATATGCCGATAAAAGAATGATCAGACCTATTACTCACAAATCCCAATTTAGAGTCATCAGGAGACCATGTTAACGAACTAACACGACCTCTAATTGAAAAAAATAATTCTGGCTTATTTTCGGATAATAATTCAACCTTCCAGACTTGTTTCTTGTTAATAAAAGCTAACACATTACCATTGTGCGAAATAGAAGGTGATGACCCTTCTGAAATTAATTTCAAAGAATCATTTTTAAGATTTACTTTCCAAATTTCTCTTTTTGCTTTATTAGGAGAACTCAAAGGATTTGGTATTTCTCCAGAGCGATTTGGAGCTCCACCTCTAACAAAAAATATATTGTTATTATCAGGACTAAAAATTAAGTTACTTATAGTTTGTCCATCATCATTGGCAAACTTAGTTATTCTCCTTGCTGGATTACCTCCATCCGAAATATAAATATTTCTAACACCATTTTTGTTTTGAACCCAAGCAGCCAAATCTCCATTAGATGATGTTATTAGAGCTGTAGGGAAATCTGAGCTCATCACTTTATCGATTGTAAAATTTGTTTGAGCAAAAATTTGAGCTGAAAATACATATCCTACTAATAGTTGTAATAGTAAAATTTTAAATGTTGTATAAGTTTTCGTGTACATAATAATAATGATTAATAGTTAATCTCTCATGTAGCATACACCCACTAGCAATGCCAAATTTATAGTTAACATATTTGTTGTTTTATTATTGATGAAACTAACACTTTTTAGGTTACGAGCCAAGTTTCACTGAAATCACCTAATACAGTGATGGTATGATTTTTAAACCATGAATTACTATTCATAGTAAACCAAAAAATGTTATCTAAAACTCTATCTAATATTGCAAAAGAACTTCAATCTCTTTCTTTACCTTATCTGCATTAGGTAACATTTGTTTTTCCAGATCAATATTTAACGGAATAGCAGGAAGATTAACTGCTCCAAAAGCTTTAACTGGTGCATCTAATTTTTCAAAACAGTGTTGCGAAATTCTACCAGCTAAAGATTCTGCAAATGAGTTCATAAGAGGTTCTTCAGTAAGTACTAACGCTTTTCCATGTTTCTCTACGGCTTCTTTTACAGCATCCCAATCTAATGGATTTAATGTTCTCAAATCTAATATTTCAATAGCATCACTGATTTTTTTTGAAGCAGATTTTGCCCAATATATGCCCATACCATAGGTAATCACCACTGCAGATTCTCCATTACTGATTTTTCCCTCGCTAGCATGTTGTACTATGTTCGCCTTGCCAAGTGGTATAACATACTCATCATCAGGCTCAATTGTTTTTGCATCGTTAGTGCCTGGTACTTTAGACCAATATAGTCCTTTATGCTCCAACATAACTACAGGATTAGGATCATGAAATGCCGCTTTCATCAAGCCTTTCATATCCGCAGAATTTGAAGGATAAACTACTTTAATTCCACGTATATTAAGTAAAGTAGATTCTACACTCCCTGAATGATATGGCCCTCCTCCTCCATAAGCACCAATAGGTACACGAATAAGCGACTGAATTGGAAACTGACCTTTAGACAGATAACAACTCTTAGACAGCTCTTCTACCAATTGATTCATACCTGGCCATAAATAATCCGCAAATTGAATTTCAACAATAGCCTTGACTCCTACAGCAGACATCCCAGCTGTAGAACCTATTATATACGCCTCTTGAATTGGTGTGTTAAATACACGAGTATCACCATATTTTTGAGCCAATGTAGCTGCTTCTCTAAATACTCCGCCCAAAGCACCTCCAACATCTTGCCCATAAAAAAGTGCTTCGGAATTGTTTTTAAGAATTTCATCCACAGCATGCAAAGCAGCATCTACCATCATTACTTTTTCTTTCCCTTTTGGAGAACGGTTACCCTTTTCTTCAGTGATAGATGTAGGAGCAAATTCATGGGTATCAAACTCCTCCAATACAGGATCAAGTGCATTTAGTGCTTTTTCATAATTTTTTTGGACAAATACTTTTGCTTCTTTTTTTATTTTTGTTAACGTTTTTTTATCATAACCCTTCTCAAACAAATAATCTTCAATTATAGCTATTGGATCATTTAGTGAATGAAGTACCAAATCCTCATCTCCTCTATACCATTCTTTTCTAACTCCCGAAGTATGATGCCCTAATAAAGGACATTTTGCATGCACTAAAATAGGAGCTCTGTTTTTACGTACATACTCAAATGCACTTTGAAGCCCATCATATGAAGATACAAAATTAGCTCCATCCACCCTTATTCTGGCTAACCCTTTAAATCCACCAGCAAACTCATATGCATCCATAGCTCTCATTTCTTTGCCAGTAGCAGAAATGCCCCAATCGTTATCCTGAACTAAGTAAATAATTGGCATCTGATGTAGTACGGCCATCTGAAAGGCCTCACTCACTTCTCCTTCTGTAACTGCTCCATCACCAATGCTACAAAGTACTACTGGTTTATCACGTCCATTCATTAAACCTTGCTGCTCCAAATAATGAATAGCATGTGCCATACCAGTAGCAGGAATAGCCTGCATACCAGTAGCTGAGCTTTGATGAGGAATAATTGGAAAACCCTTACGCTTTAATGATGGGTGATTATAATAGGTTCTTCCTCCAGAAAATGGATCATCTCGCTTAGCCATGAGCTGCATCATTAGCTCATACGGTTCTATTCCTAAACCTAATAACATGGACTCATCACGATAATACAGCGCGGCATAATCATGAGGTTTCAAGTGAAACGATGCTGCTAGTTGTATTGCTTCATGACCACGTGAAGTACTATGAACATATTTACTGCATATTTCTTTATTTTCATCATACGTTAATGCCATGTTTTTAGCAACTTGCATTAAACGATATGCTTTTAAGTAAATATCGTTTTCCTCTTTTACTTTCTTTTTTGATGTAGCCTTTTTAATAACAGTCATCTAGCAGTTCCTATTTTTCATATGCGAATTTAATGATTTTAACACAAAAGGATAGTCATCAGTTTAAATTACATTAAACTGTATGAATATAATTTTTAGCTTTGCTTTCATTAAATATAAAACGAATGAAAAATCAAATTACAGATTGGTTTAAAGGGCTTCAAGACACGATTTGTAAAGCTTTAGAAAAAGAGGATGAAAATGGCCAATTTCATGAAGATAAATGGGAACGGCCTGGTGGTGGTGGTGGAAGAACTCGTATAATATACGAAGGCAATGTTATTGAAAAAGGTGGTGTTAATTTCTCAGCAGTAGAAGGAAAAACACCTCAGGTAATACTTAATGCCCTTAACTTAGATCAAGCTGATTTTTTTGCCACAGGTGTATCCATTGTTATACACCCCAATAGCCCTATGGTACCCATTATTCACATGAATGTGCGTTATTTTGAAATGAGTAATGGTACTTGGTGGTTTGGAGGAGGGATTGACCTTACTCCACATTATGTAAATGAAGAAGATGCAAAGTTTTTTCACAACTCTTTAAAACAAGTTTGTGATAAACATCACCCTTCATACTACCCCAAGTTTAAACAATGGGCAGATGACTATTTTTATATTAAACACAGAAAAGAAACCCGTGGTGTTGGAGGAATCTTTTTTGATCGTTTATCTGAAAAAGAAGAACTGAGTAAAGAAGCAATATTCGAATTTGTGAAAGATGTAGGTAATGAATTTGCTCCAATTTACACTCACTTGATGAATAAAAATAAAAGATTACCCTTTAACGAAACACAAAAACAATGGCAGCTATTGCGTAGAGGAAGGTATGTTGAGTTTAATTTGGTTTATGACAAAGGAACCAAGTTTGGATTAGATACCGATGGAAGAACCGAATCTATACTTATGAGTTTGCCCTCACAAGCTAACTGGACGTACAACCATCAAGTAGAAAAAAATAGTGCCGAAGAAAAAACACTTTCTTTATTAACAAAAGGTGTTAATTGGGCAGATATATGATTTGCAAAAGTTATAAGTAAACCACAAAAAAATGATAGATGCACTAATAGAGTTTGACCAAGATTTATTCCTCTTTCTTAATGAACTTAATGCCACTTGGCTAGATCCTATCATGTTTTGGATTTCAGGAAAGAAAGAATGGATACCCTTTTATCTTCTCATTATAGGTTTTATTATTTATCGTTATAAGTGGAAAAGTATTTTAGTACTTTCCTGTATAGCTATTTCAATTGCTTTGGCAGATCAAATTACTTCTGGTTTTATGAAACCATTTTTTGAACGATTAAGACCTTCGCACGAACCAATTTTGGAAGGACTTATTCACCATGTAAATAATTACAAAGGGGGTAAATATGGATTTGCATCCTCTCATGCAGCCAATTCATTTAGTATGGCCATGTTTGTGTGGTTGTTATTCCGTAAAGAACACAGATGGATAATATGGATATTTGCTTGGGCATTAGTTGTTTCTTATAGTCGTATTTATTTGGGCGTGCACTATCCAGGAGACATTTTAGTAGGCGGAGCAATAGGTGCCTTGTCTGGCCTGTTTAGCTATAAATTATTTATTTGGGCAGAACAGCAATGGTTCAAAACCACTTCATAAAATACTCCTAAAGAATAACATCTTGCACAGCCTTATACAATGAAATTGACGTAAAATCGGCTATAGTTTCTGGCTCTTTATCATCGATTAATACTGTTTTTATTCCTAATTTATTTGCAGGAATAATATCTCTTTCCTTATCCCCCACCATCCATGACTTATTTACATCGACATTAAATTTTGCAATTGCTTTTTCAAACATTAACGTATCGGGTTTTCGAGCAATAGAAGTTGTTATTGAAGGATGGTATGGACAATAATAAATTGCATCGAAAATTCCTCCACATTTTTTTTGTAAATATTCATGACAAGCTTCCATATCTTGTCTATCATAACGTCCTCTGCTAATTCCAGCCTGATTAGTAATTACAATTATGATGAATCCATTTTCTTTAATTTTTTTTACAGCTTCCACAACACCTTGAATCAATTCAAAATCTTCCTTTTTATAGGTATAATCGCCTCTTTCACGGTTTAACACTCCATCTCTATCTAAAAAAATACATTTGTTCATTTAAGCTAAAAGGTTGATATTTGTATAATTCGTTTTTTGTTAAAACAAAATAACGTTTTGCTATGTTTATTTAGGTGTGCAATGTAATTAATAAGTGTTAACAGGTGAATGATAGTCTTGTAATAATTCCTACATATAACGAAAAAGAAAATATCGAAGACGTAATTTCAGCTGTATTCAGTCTTGAAAAAGTTTTTGATATTTTGATAATTGATGATGGCTCACCTGATGGCACTGCTGGCATTGTGAAGAAAATTATTGAAACAGATACTTCCAAGCACGTACTACACATTATTGAAAGAACTGGTAAATTAGGATTAGGGACTGCATATATTGAAGGGTTTAAATTTGCACTTAAAAAAGGGTACGAATATGTGTTCGAAATGGATGCCGATTTCTCACACAACCCTAATGATCTACTAAAACTGTATGATACTTGTGCTAATCAAGGTAATGATATGGCTATTGGGTCACGATATGTTACAGGAGTAAATGTAGTTAATTGGCCAATGGGAAGAGTACTCATGAGCTACTTGGCAAGCATATATGTACGAATTATTACAGGCATGGACATTAGAGATACTACAGCAGGTTTTGTGTGTCTATCTCGAAAAGTATTACAAACTATTGATTTGAATAGTATAAAATTTATTGGTTATGCCTTTCAAATTGAAATGAAATTTACTGCATATAAGTTTGGCTTTAAAATAGTAGAAGTTCCTATTATTTTTACCGACAGAACGAGGGGTGAATCTAAAATGTCGAAAGGAATTTTTAAGGAAGCAGTTTTAGGAGTAATGAAAATGAAAATCAGAAGTTGGTTTCATAAATATATTATTGCGTAACTTCAACTTTTAACCATTTCTTGTACTAATGGTAATGTAAAATGAAATCTACTTCCTTCTCCCTCCTTACTTTCAACCCCAATTTCTCCTCCATTTATTTTCACAAAGTCTTTACACAACACTAATCCTAAACCTGTTCCCTTTTCATCAATAGTGCCACTTGAAGTTTGATACTTTAAATCAAATATCTGATTAATAACATCAGATGGAATTCCTATTCCATTGTCCTTTATTTGAACTTTAATATTATCATTTTCTAATATTGCTACTAAACAAATTTTTCCATTTATTGGCGTAAATTTAATAGCATTCATGAGTAAATTCCTTATCACCAAATTCACCATATCTCTATCAGCTTTGCATCGTATAGGAACTATCAAGTTATTTATCAAAGTAATATTTTTCTGACCAGCCCTAAACCTCAAAAGATCAATGTTTTGCTGTATCAATTCTTTAATGTCAATTTCAGAAAAATTTGCAGTGATACTATTCATTTGTCCATCAGCCCATAACATTAAATTATCGAGAAAAGTAGAAACATTTGAAATATTAAAACTCAAATCAATTACTAACGCATTCAATTCCTTTTCCGTTAACCCTTTAGTTTTTAATAAATTCAACATTCCAAGAACTGATTTCACAGGTCCTCGAACATCATGAGAAATAATAGTAAATAATTTGTTTTTAACAGAATTAACTTCTTCTAATTCATCAAGTTGTAAATTTAATTCTAAATTTTGCTCTTCTACATTTATTTTTTGCTTACTCAACTTTTCTTTAGCGGATAGTATTTCTTTATTCTTTTTTTCTAAGTAGACACACCTCTGCCTTACCTCTTTATATTTAAAAAAAAGAATGATAAGTGCAGCTAGAATTAGTGAAAATATTATCAAAAAATAAAACATAATAAACAACTACAGTTGCAAAAAATCAAGGTTAAAAAATGGTGTTCAATTATATAACGCAACCGTTGTCAAAAAAATATTTTCTTGTTAAAATAATCTTACACAAGATATTCAAATTTATTACACATATTTTGGATGAATACTACTAAAATATTACTCATAACGAGTTTTTGTCAAAAAAATTCGGATTACTCAAAAAAGACCTTTTAGTGTAATACTATGGGTGTTATTTATAATATTATACCTCATATTAGGTATATGTAATTAGAAATTTTTATATTAAAAAAACTTTATGAATACGATTTCTCTTACATTTATATTCGTTTTATCAACTTTCATTACATGTTATTCACAAGTAAAAAATGTTGTTAATATCCATTTTTCAGAAAATGAACAAGAAATTCTCGATGTAGTGCTAACACTATTCGATGGAATGAGAGAAGGTGATAGTGCTAAAGTTCATTCGGTGTTTAGGCCAGAAGCAGACCTATACACTTCATACATCAATAATGAAGGAAATCCGATATTATCGAATAACAAACTTCAAAAATTTCTTGATGCTGTAGGCACTCCTCATGGTAAAATATGGGATGAACCTATTTGGGATACTAAAATCAATATTGACAACAATTTAGCTAGCTTGTGGACAAAATATGCTTTCTATCTAGGCAAAGAATTTAGTCATTGTGGTGTAGATGCGTTTATACTTAATAGAGATGAAAATGGATGGAAAATTTTTCATTTAACAGATACTCGTCAAAAACAAGGGTGTAAAGTGATTGATGAAATTAAAAAAGGTCGTGATTTATAACTACAACTAATATAGCTATGCAACTTAAAAAACATTTTATTATTCTAATCATCATCACATTACCTTTTATCTCCCTAGCACAATCCGATATAGGCCTTACTACAATAGTTTTGGTACGACACGCTGAAAAAGTTAAAAATGATTCTCCAGATCCCGAGCTATCTTCAGCAGGAATTGAAAGAGCACTTCGGCTAAAGCAGTTATTCATAAATGCTGATATCAGTGCTATATATTCAACAAACTATAAACGAACAAAAAATACTGTTCTACTCCTTGCAGAAGCACTTGACTTAAAGGTTGAAATGTATGACCCAAGAGATAACAAAATAACTAAACAGCTTCTCAATAATCATGAAGGCGAAACAATACTTGTAAGTGGGCACTCGAATACTACCCCACAATTGGTAAACACATTAATAAATCAAGAAAAATATAAATCGTTAGATGAAAATGAATATGGGAAAATATTTATTGTAACCATTTCTAACCAAGAGGAAACAAAAGTAGTAGAATTAAGCTATTAGACGGTATCTTTTTATAGCGCTTTTTTCTACATTTGTGCCTTAATTCAAAAGCTTTGAAATACTTCGCACAATGATCCATTTCTTCAGAGGAAACAGCCATAAATTTTACGTTCTTGAAATCAACACTACACTATCCAATTTAGTCACTGAAAAACTAATCTGGTTGTTGGGCAATGCTGAACTTGTTACCACAGACAAAGTTTCTGGTTATTATATTGGCCCTCGTAAAGAAATGATAACTCCTTGGAGTACCAATGCTGTTGAGATTACTCAAAACATGGGAATTGAAGGTGTAATACGTATAGAAGAATTTATTGAGGTTGAGTCAGAAAACACTCATCACGATCCCATGTTACAAGTAATGTATAATGGCATTGATCAATCTATATTCACAATAGACAAACAACCAGAACCAGTTTTATTTATTGATGATATAGCATCGTTTAATAAACAAGAAGGACTGGCACTTAGTAATGAGGAAGTTGATTACTTAAATGGTGTTAGTGAAAAACTTAGCAGAAATTTAACTGATAGTGAGGTTTTTGGTTTCTCTCAAGTCAACTCTGAACATTGTCGACACAAAATTTTTAATGGCGAATTCATAATTGACGGAAAGGTTCAAGAATCATCCTTATTTCATCTTATCAAAAAAACCTCGAAGGTAAATCCAAACCTTATTGTTTCAGCCTACAAAGACAATGTAGCTTTTATTGAAGGGCCAGTTATTGAGCAATTTGCACCAAAAACACAGCATACAGCCGACTACTTCCAAAGAAAAGATATTGAATCTGTTATTTCTTTAAAAGCTGAAACACACAATTTCCCTACAACTGTAGAGCCTTTCAATGGTGCAGCCACTGGTTCTGGTGGGGAAATAAGAGATCGACTTGCAGGAGGGAAAGGCAGTTTACCTTTGGCTGGCACTGCGGTTTACATGACCTCCTACTCAAGGCTCGAAAAACGTGATTGGGAAAAAGCTACTCCTGAAAGAGAATGGCTGTATCAGACACCTATGGATATTCTAATCAAAGCATCGGATGGTGCTAGTGATTTTGGAAATAAATTTGGTCAGCCACTTATTAACGGAAGTGTACTCACTTTTGAGCATCATGAAAATAATAAATCCTACGGCTTTGATAAAGTGATAATGATGGCAGGTGGTGTTGGTTTTGGAAAGAAAAGTGATGCACAAAAAGACAAACCATCCATAGGAGACAAAGTGGTGATTTTAGGAGGAGATAATTACAGAATTGGCATGGGTGGAGGAGCTGTGTCTTCAGTAGCTACTGGGGAATTTAAGAACAGCATCGAACTAAATGCAATCCAACGTTCCAATCCTGAGATGCAAAAAAGGGCAATGAATGCTATCCGAGCCATGCAGGAAAGTGATAGCAACCCTATCGTTTCCATTCACGATCATGGTGCTGGTGGACATTTAAACTGTCTATCTGAATTATTGGAAGAAACAGGTGGCGTAATAGATGTAAATAAGCTTCCTGTAGGCGACCCTACCCTATCAGATAAAGAAATTGTAGGCAATGAATCTCAGGAGCGAATGGGATTGATTATAAAAGAAAAAGATATTACCACCTTAGAAAAAGTTGCTGAAAGAGAACGCTCTCCTATGTATAATGTTGGCGAATCAACAGGAGATATGCGTTTCGTTTTTAAAAATGAAAATTCTGGAACTAATCCTATTGATTGGGAATTGGCACATATGTTTGGCTCTTCCCCCATCACTAAACTATCTGATACATCATCATCAAGTCAGTTTTCTAAATTAGAGTATACTACTGAAAAAATTCAAGAGTACTTAGAAGCAGTATTGCAACTGGAAGCTGTAGCATGTAAAGATTGGCTAACCAATAAAGTTGATCGGTCAGTAACAGGTAAAGTAGCAACCCAACAAACTTGTGGTGAAGTTCAGCTTCCTCTCAATAATTTGGGAGTTATGGCACTCGATTATCAAGGAAAAAAAGGTGTAGCCACAGCTATTGGTCATGCTCCTGTTTCAGCATTAGTTGATCCTATAGCAGGCTCTCAATTATCAATTGCCGAGTCATTAACTAACCTAATCTGGGCACCTTTATCTCATGGCTTAAAAGGTGTATCGCTAAGTGCCAATTGGATGTGGCCAGCAAAAAATGAAGGTGAAAATTACCGATTATATCAAGCAGTTAAAGCCATCAGTGATTTTGCATGTGATTTAGGAATCAATATCCCTACTGGTAAGGATTCTTTATCGATGACACAAAAATACCCTAATGGAGATGTTGTTTACTCTCCTGGCACCGTTATCATTTCAGCCGTTGCTGAAGTAAGCGACATCAATAAAACTATTTCTCCAGCCATTGTAAATACTGAAGGTTCAAGCATTATCTATATCGATTTTTCTAAAGATGACTTCCACTTGGGAGGAAGTAGTTTTGCTCAAATTTTAAATAAGGTTGGTACTGCAGCTCCTGCAATTAAAGATGCTAGCTATTTTGCCAATACATTTACTGCTGTACAAAAGCTTATTGAAAATGAACTTGTTTTATCTGGACATGACATTTCTGCGGGAGGATTAATTACTACCTTACTTGAAATGTGTTTCCCTACAAATAATATTGGATTAGATATTGATATTTCTGAATTAGGGGAAGATTTAGTGGCGTTGTTATTTAGCGAAAAATCGGGAATTATTATTCAAACTAATGCTACAGAAAAAGTAGAAGCAATATTGACCGAAACAGGAGTAAGCTATAAAAACATAGGTCAAACCAATAAAAACAGAACTTTAAAAATCACACATAATACCTCTACGCTTGATATCGACATCAATGAACTCCGAGACACTTGGTACAGAACCTCCTACTTACTTGATAACAAACAGTGTGAAAATGACTTAGCGAAGGAGCGATTTAATAATTATAAATCTCAA
>JAOUKH010000152.1 GCA_029882685.1 Cyclobacteriaceae bacterium | reverse complement strand
GACTCTTTCTGATTACAAATTGCTCAGTTTTCACAAAGAGATATTGTAACTCATTGTACTTTGTGGAGCGGTTATGAAAATAAGGAATCATTAATCTGAAATTTGTAATCGTTCTTTTTTGAAGAAGAATTATGAACGATTCTGGCTATTTTTTCAAATGACTCATGGTAAGATATATTTTTACTACTAGTCCAAGATTCTGATAGTTTGGATTCTTCTACTAATACTTTCATGATAATATTTTTAAAGATTTAGACTCATAATAAATTCTAGTTATACTTATCTTATTTTAAAGAGTTTTAAGACAAGCACTAGATATATTAAACAGTAAGTTTTTACTTTTATTATATATATTATAAAAGTCGTAAGTAACCCCAAGAATGTAAATACCCTAAATGAGGTATATTGAAGATTGTACGGTTTTAGCTTGAAAGTGTTCTTCTGAAATAAATTAATCTTGAACATTAAGAATATTGCCTGAAATAACACAACCCTAGCTGGACGATTTTAGCTTATTATGCCAAAAGTATTCACCTCTAGGTAGTTATTTCGGAAGTTTGATTCCGTTTTATCGGGATCAGGACTGGAGAAATATTGACCATAAAGATAACAAAAACTGGATAGGTGAATGCTTCAACAATTTTAAGTATCAAAATAGAGCCTTAACCTATAAATGATCATTTTCCGAAATCATATTTTCGCAATATGAGAGAAAAAATTAAACCTAATATTTAAAGATGTATGGTTAAGCATGATTTCTGTCATGATTTCATAATGTATTTTTACTAACTTGTGAAAAATTTAAGTAATAATGACAGGAGCAAATTTTGAAGCTATTAAGTTTAATTCACTAGGGGATAAAGACTTTGGTATTACAGTAAGAAAAAGAGTAAACGAATACTTTAAATCTAATAATATTTCGAAATTAGGAGACCATCGTATTTGGACGAAAGTAGTTGTAATGCCTTTGATTTACTTTCTTTCATTTGGTTTAATTATGACGAATTGGTTTTCGCATAACTTATTGATTTTCTATGGTTTGTGGATGATTATGGCAGTTAGCTTGGCAGGAGCAGGTTTTGCAATTATGCATGATGCTTGTCATGGAGCATTATCTAAAAAACGTTCTGTCAATAATTTTTTTGGTGCATTGGTACTGAATTTAGCAGGAGGCTCTACTATTAATTGGAAAATACAACATAACGTGTTGCATCATACTTATACCAATATTGATGGCTATGATGATGACATTGATCCAGGAGGGATCATGAGATTTTCTCCTCACCAACCTTTAAAGTGGATTTACAGATTTCAAATAGTATATGCGTGGTTTTTTTATGCTTTATTAACTTTTTCATGGGCTACCTATAAAGATTTTTTACAACTCGATAGGTATAAGAAAAAAGGACTGCTAAAGGGACAGGGAAGTACCTTTGGTAAGGAAATGGTTAAACTTATTATACTTAAAATTGCGTATTATTCAGTTTTTATAGCACTACCAATTCTAGTATTAGATGTAGCATGGGGGCATGTAGTGCTTGCTTGGCTAAGTATGCATTTTGTTTCTGGTTTTATACTTGGAATCGTTTTTCAGCCTGCTCATGTTATTCCCGAAACGGAATACCCCCTTCCAAATAAAGATAAAAGTGTTGAGGTTGACTGGGCTAAGCACCAAATGTTAACCACTGCCAATTTCTCCCCTAATAACAGGCTATTCTCTTGGTATGTGGGTGGACTTAATTTTCAGATTGAACACCATCTATTTCCTAATATTAGCCATGTTCATCACAGAAGTATATCAAAAATAGTGAAGTCTACAGCAGAAGAGTTTGGTATACCATATAATTTACAATCGACTTTTATTGGTGCGTTGGCAAATCATGCCAAAATGTTGTACAAGTTGGGTAAGTGAGGTGTTTTTGTGATAAATACCAATCATATTTAAAGTTGTAGAATAATAATGAATTAGCTAATCAATCAACAAGTAAGAAGAAGCGTCTTCATTAATAATTGAATATTAATTATTTTTTGACCACATATTTCCCCATTAATTCTTTAGCAGCTCTCGTATCTACTTGCATCAGATGTATTATTGATGTTCTGTTAGTTTTGAACATCAGTTGTTATACTCACTACACTAAAAAATGAAAATCAACAAAGAAAAAGTTCAGTTAAGTAAAGATCAAATTGAGCAGTGTATATCAATTTTAGAAACTTTAAATGGAGACACCAATCAAATATTTGAAATTCCAAAAGATCGAAGAATTGAACTTATTACACAAGCTGGACGATTATCTAGACCGCAAAGAGAAGAGTTTAAGAAACGTAAAAAAAATGCTAAAAAAAACGCCAAAAGAAAAGCTGCGGAAAGGGATAAACATGCCCGTAATAAAACAGGGATAAGAAGTGCTCGAGAAGCATCTGTTTTTATTGCACCTAAAATGATTGAGCAGAAAGGGGAGAAAACAAGTCCAGTTGGTTCATCAGTAGCACCACGTAATTGCTATGTGTGTAAGGAGGTGTTTACAAATTTGCACCACTTTTATGACACAATGTGTAGCACATGTGGTGATTTTAACTATGCCAAGCGTTTTCAAACGTCAGACCTTACCGGACAAGTTGCTCTGGTTACTGGCTCTCGCCTTAAAATTGGTTATCATATTACTCTAATGATGTTACGAGCTGGAGCTACCGTAATTGCAACGACAAGATTTCCAGTAGATTCCGCTTTGCGTTATGCCAAAGAAGAGGATTTTGAAACATGGGGGCATCGTCTTAAAATACATGGATTAGATTTAAGGCATATTCCTAGTGTGGAAATATTTTGTAATTATATAGAACAACAATACAATAGATTGGATGTACTGATCAATAATGCCGCACAAACAGTTAGACGTCCGGCAGGTTTCTATCAGCATTTATTGGAAAATGAGGAACGTGATATTTCCGAATTGTCCCTGTCGGTGAAAAATATTTTATCAGATCATGAAGCTTGCTTGCGAGAATTAGGAGCAATCGGTTCTATGACAGAAAACAATGATAAGAATCTGCCAGTTGCCTGGCATGGAAAGCAAGTGGGTATTGGTCTGAGTGCTTCTGCAAAATTATCCCAAATTGCTTATACTGTAGATGATTCTTTAACGACTGAGAAAGTTTTTCCGATTGGTAAAATGGATGCAGACTTACAACAAGTTGATTTGAGAAAGACAAATAGCTGGAGATTAAAATTAGGTGAGATTCATACTTATGAAATGCTAGAAGTACAACTAGTTAACTCTGTGGCTCCTTTTGTACTATGCAATCGCTTGGTTCATCTAATGAAAAAGGAAAACACAGGCATGAAACACATTATCAATGTTTCTGCTATGGAAGGTAAATTTCATAAGTATCACAAAGAACCTCGCCATCCCCATACAAATATGGCTAAAGCTGCATTAAATATGATGACCCTTACTTCAGCTGCGGACTTTGCGAAATACGGAATATATACCAATGCAGTGGATACCGGATGGGTAACTGATGAAGACCCTATTGAGTTAGCCAAAAAGAAGGAAGAAATTCATGATTTTCAACCCCCTTTGGATATTGTTGACGGAGCCGCCAGAGTGATGGATCCTTTGTTCGATGGGATTAATACTGGAAAACATTGGTGCGGTAAATTTCTAAAAGACTATCGCCCGATTAGTTGGTAATGTTGTACTATGATTATCAAGATGATGTATGTGTTATAGAAAATTAAACCTTCATAGAAAACGAAAAAAAGTAATCTAGATTTAAAAACTTGTTTTAGAGAGGTTTAATTGCTGATGTTACGCAAAACTATCTAATGCTGTCAGGTTGAGTGCGGAATTAAAAAAAAATTAGCGTAGTGAACTGACATCCCTAGTAACAGTGTGAGTTACTTTCACGCTGCATAAAGTCACCTTGTTACTTTTACACGTCAATAGTAGCTTGTCGAAACCTTATTCATACAATCTATAACACCTTCGATAGTTTGACACATATTAATTATTGATTTGAGTAACACCAGTTAATTACTACCTCTGCTTAGCTCACATTTGTAAATAGGTAGTGTAAAATAGTTAGCAAATTTATGCCAAGGGAAATTATGACTGAAATTATTATTTATGATCAAGGAACAACTTGCCAACTATTTAAACCTAGATTATGCAATAGAATTCGTAATGAAGCCATAAAGCACAAAGAAATAGATGGTTATGCAAAGAAGCATAGCACCGCTATGGTGATGCGCAAAACCAAATTGAAGCGTCTATTTCACAGTGATTTATGGGTATAATACCTGCCTAGCCGGCAAGGCAGGGATTCTCTATTGCTTAATGTGGGTTTAAACGGAAATACAATGATTAATTATTGACTGAAGAGTAAAGTATCTGCCATTTTTTGATTGTACAGAATGAGCAGTTACTAGGACAGGGCAACACATTTAAAAATTCTTGTATCATTTCGGAGTCAATGAGGTAATATAATTAGTTCATTGCTGTAGAAATCTTAACCATATTGTAAATACATGTCGTTTTGGTCAGGATTCCTTCTCGTTTTTGTTGACTATAGACAACAAAACATACGGAATGACTACCTGAAAAATTAAATGCGCTTGCCTCGATTATTAGGACGAGTATATGGTATATTGATTGACAATATGACCTATTATCGTATAGAGCATTAGTGAGAGTAGATAGTGAGTGGTTATTTAGCAAGTCCCACACGAAGTATCTATTTTTAAATTATGTTTTGACTGCCTGTTGCAAACAAGACTAAATCTAGTTTGATTTAGTAAAGTATTCAACCCAAACGCACATAGCTATTCGTTAAGAAAAATAAAAAATACAATATGAAGACATTAAATGATTTGGTGCTACTCGGAGATTCTCGCCTATACGAAGTATGTGAACCAATACAGAAATCAGAACTATCCTTGGTAAAAAGTTGGGTGGCTGATTTGGACAATGTAATGAAAGAGATTAGATCTAAATATAATTTTGGACGAGCCATAGCTGCACCACAATTGGGAATAATGAAAAGACTTATTTATATGAACATTGATAAGCCAGTGGTTTTCATTAATCCAGAATTTACCGAGATGAGTGATGAAAAGTTTGAACTTTGGGATGATTGTATGAGTTTCCCTAACCTTTTAGTGAAGGTAAAAAGGCACAAGAAAGTAACGATAAAGTACTTGGATGAAAACTGGGCATCACATGAATGGGCAATGGAGAATGATTTATCTGAATTGCTACAACACGAATACGATCACTTAGATGGTGTTCTTTGTACCATGAGGGCTATAAATTCAAAATCATTTAAATGGAGATAAATACTAATACGAAGGATTTATTCTTCAATCATATTTAAATATTATTTCTTGTAATTATATAAAAATAATACATATAGTAAGACATTTACTCAAGCCAGTTAGTATGGAATATTTCGGTGGATGGCTTGTCATTTCTTTTATATGTATGTGATCCAAAATAATCGCGCTGTGCCTGAATAAGGTTTGCAGATGACTGAGAACTACTAAAACCATTGATATAATTCAGAGCAGTAGAGATTACAGGAATGTGAGCTCCACTATTTAAAGCGAGACTTACAAATTTGGATAAACCCGAGTGCAATGAATTTACAGTTTTAACCATTGATGGAATTAATAATAGATGCTTTTCAGGATTGGTAATAAAAATCCCTGATAATTCTTCCATTAGTTCCGACTTGATAATGCATCCGTTTGTCCAAATTCTGGCAATTTCAGATGATTTACAAATATTTTAATCTACCTCTAAATTATTATTTTATTGTTTATTGAATATTAATTCGTAATATGTAATCATATAATTATACTAAATGTTTTTTATGATATTAAGAAATTTAATTGTAGTGTCAGTCTTATTTTGTGTGTCTTTGGTATCTGTAGAAGCTCAGAGATTTCCATTGTCAAAATTTCCTAAATTACAAGGAATGCCATTAGTAAGGGGTTCGGTAGGTATACAAAGTAGTGGAAAATATATAATAGGGGGCGAATTTTCAAGAACTGGGAGTACTAGAACCCAAAATTTGGTTAGGTTGAATATGGATGGTTCTATTGATTCGATGTTTAACTATTTTTCACTTGGTTTTGAATATATCGGTGCTGTGGCCATTGATAATCAAGACCGGATTATGGTAGGTGGATATCACAGTGGAGGGACACATTTGATGAGGCTAAATCCTGATGGGACAATTGACAATACTTTTAACACTGTCAATTCATTTCAAGTACTAAGTATTGATACCTTATCATCAAATCAGTACATAGTACAGTGGTATGCTTTTGGTACAGACAAGATTCTTACCAAATTAAATGAAGATGGTAGTGTGGACTCTTCTTTTTCTATAGGTGCTGGTCCTAATGGTTATGGCACTTCTAGTTCAGGAGTGACTCCTTTAAAAAATGGTCAAATCATTAATTTTGGTGTATTTAATCAATTTAATAGTCAGCCAATAAAAGGAATAGTCAGATTAAATACAGATGGTACAGTTGATGACAGCTTTACACTAGGTGGAGGACCAACTTCTATTAACTACCTTAAAGTAACAGACGTATTTGAATTAGCTGATGGAAAGATCATGGTTTCTGGGTCTTTTGATCAATATAATGGAGTTCCTGTCCCTGGTCTTGTTCGGTTAAATCCAGATGGTAGTATAGATGATACATTTATACCTTATGGTGGGTTGAATTCTTTATTGGGGTCGGTTGTAAATAGTATGGCTATATATCCTGATGGAACAATTGCTCTTGCTTCACTTAGAATTAATGGAGAGAACCTTACTCGAGTAGTTCATTTAAATGGTGATGGAAGTTTAAAATTAGATGCTCCCATTATTGAAGCACCTATGTTTTTAGGTATGGGCATAATAGAGGATCCTTCTTTGATAGCACTTTCTCAAAATGAACTATTTCTTACAGGAACATTTAGTTCTATAAATGGAGTTGGTTCTGCAGGTTTTGGGAAAATATCGAATTATATTACTGATTCACTCTTTCATCATGAAGTGTCGGGTGATGCGAGAGTAAATAGTATGAAGATGTTATCGGATAGCAGTTATATTGCAGTAGGTAATTTTATTGGTGTAAATAAAATTTCAACACCGCAGATTGTACTGATTAACGCTGATGGCACAGTTAATCAATCATTTACAACAAATTTAGGGACTGGGTTTAATAATGCAGTTCATTCTGTTCAAGTTTTAAAAAATGGAGACATCCTTATTGGTGGAATATTTAACCAATTAAATGGTGAGGTAGCTAATCAACTTGTGAAACTCAATCCTGATGGAACAAGGAATTATTCTTTTATATCAGATATTTACAGTACTACTGTAGGCCCTACTATTAAGGAAATGATGGAATGGACTGAAAATAAACTACTTATATATGGTGGATTTACAAATGTTGGAACTCAAGGGGTAGGAGGTATTGCTCGTCTTAATTCAGATGGTTCTTACGATAATAATTGGCAACTTACTTTTGGAGCAGATACAATTGTTACAGATGTGGAATGGATAAACACAGGGGAATTACTCATTGCTGGTAATGTCAGTGCTTTTGATATAGGAGGGGGTTTTATACTAAAAGTAGATACCGCAGGTGTTATTGATCAATCATTTAGCATAACAGCCAATTTAAGCGCATATAAAATTAATGATTTGGCTATAGATTCTAGTGGCAATATTTATGCTGCAGGACGCCATAGTTCATGGTCAGGACGCCCTTATGTTATTCAAATGGATAGTATTGGAGTATTGAAAGATAATTTTTCAATAACCACTACTGATGGTTATTCCATTAATAAGATACTGCCATATCGAGGTGATTTACTTATTGGTGGGTGGTTTTCAGATATAAATAATAATACAATATCAGGTATCGCTAGAGTAAGTACCAATGGTGAAATTTATTCAGACTTAAATCTTTCTCTTACCTCTTCTGCTTCCAATATACCAGCTATTTATGGTATGGAGCTTTATGGAGATTCATTACTTATTTATGGAAAATATAATGGTATTGATGAAAAATTATCTACAGGATATAGTATGATAGATATGCTTGCAATACCTGCTCCGAGATTTGTTACTGCCAATTATGATCATACACAAGGTGTATTGGTTACTTGGGAGGACAAAAGTAATTTGGAGGAAGGGCAGTTGTTTTACCGAAGCACTAATGGTGGTAATTTTGTATTGCTAGCAGATCTAGCTTCTGACGTGACTAGCTATTTGGATACTAATATACTTCCTGATTCTACTTATGTTTATCAGGTGAAGGCCTATTCAGCAGTAAGATATTCTGATTTTTCAACTATTTCTGAAATGTCAATAGTAACTGTACCACTAGAAACAGTTAGTATACCAGAAATTACTTTTCTTAATAGGGTAGGTGATCAAATAGAAATAATTTGGTCTATGGATACGTTAACTGCGATTGGCGTGGAGTTATACCGTAGTACGGGAGGAACAGGTGATTATATACTTATGGATACACTTTTTGATAATACAGTTTTTCATGATCAGACTACTCAACTTGATGAAGAGTATTTTTATAAAATGAGAGCTTTTAATTTATTTAGTTTTTCTGATTATAGTATTACACAAAGTTTATTGTTAACTGGTTTCAAGGACTGGCTAACAAATACTATTACTGTTTACCCCAACCCAACTTCAAACTTATTACATATTAATTTGCCAGAAAAGTCATATGTAACACTGTTAGATATTAATGGCCGATTATTACAATCTTTCTTTACGACTGAACAAATGCAGATTCTAAATATGGTGAATTACAAAGATGGCATTTACCTGCTACAGGTTACTTCTAATGGGAAATCTATTATGAGAAAAGTAGTAAAAGAATAAGATGAAATAAAAAGATAAAGCAAACCACAGCATCTAAGTGTTGTCTGAATCATTGTAGATCAAAATAGTGATTCTATATGAAGGATTTACTCAAGCCAGTTAGTATGGAATATTTCGGTGGATGGCTTGTCATTTCTTTTATATGTATGTGCTCCAAAATAATCGCGCTGTGCCTGAATAAGGTTTGCAGATGACTGAGAACTACTAAAACCGTTGAGATAATTCAGAGCAGTAGAGATTACAGGAATGTGAGCTCCACTATTTAAAGCGAGACTTACAAATTTGGATAAACCCGAGTGCAATGAATTTACAGTTTTAATCATTGATGGAATTAATAATAGATGCTTTTCAGGATTGGTAATAAAAATCCCTGATAATTCTTCCATTAGTTCCGACTTGATAATGCATCCGTTTGTCCAAATTCTGGCAATTTCAGATGATTTACAA
>JAOUKH010000151.1 GCA_029882685.1 Cyclobacteriaceae bacterium | reverse complement strand
ACTTCCGCGTCCTCCTACAATTCCAACTCCTAATGGAATTCTTTGTGCAATTCTTTTTAATTGGTGTGGCAAAAGAGGTACGTCAGTTGCTATAATTACGATAATTGACCCATCTCCTTCTTGTCTACTTGATTTTAATAACTCTTGAAGAAGTTCCCGTCCCTCCTTTGAAACCCAGGCACATCATTCCAGTACCGCCACCCACATTGCCTTCTGCAATCTTTCCGCTTGATGAATTTTCTATGGCTTCTAAAACATTTTCTTCTTTGACGTAAAAACCATAGATGTCATTAAGAAATCCGTCATATGTTTCAGCTACTACAGGATATGTGTACCACCAATCTTCACCACAATACCAATCCGTATTTACGTACCATTTCAATACTGCATCTCGAACAACTCCAACACTATTGGTGTTTCCAGAAATCCAGATTCAGTAACCCAAGTTGTACCTGTCATTTCTCCATTACCATTTAGACTGTACAAGTTGGCATAAACAGGGCTAAATTTTTTGGCTTTGCCTCTCGGAAATATTGCCGTTACGCCAGTTCTTATTGGACCTTTACCAATTATATTTTCTCCTTGTCCGGAAATAATGGTGCTATAACCTACCTCCACCCCTTTCACATCTGTAATAGCATTAAATTGACCTGTTTTACCAACAAAGGGAACACCTAAATCTCTTGTTCTTGGTTTTTGCCCGTAAGAAAATGACGAGAGGAGAATAATAACTAAGATTGTAATTGTTCCTTTCATTTAGATTGGTTTTTTAATGTGTCCAACGATTTGGCTAAAGTGCGTTTTTATGCAGTTTAGCCAAATCGTTGGGAATAGTTGTTTTTCTAGTTCTTAATTAATTCTGTTAGCTTTTTCTGTGAATCTTTATATCCTAATTCAATTGCTTTTTCGTAGCTTTTTATTGCGTCCTTATTTAGGTTATTTGCCTTATATCCATCACCTAAAGAGTCCCAAAGATTACCATCCTCTGGGTATTGTTGAACATTTATTTTAAATAACTCTAAAGCCCAATCTAAATTTTCATTTAACCTTCCTATTAAGAGGTTTCCAATTGAATTAATAAGTCCACCATTCCTAAGATCATCAGCGTAATTTTCTTGAAGCAAAGTAAGGAGTTTTTTCGATTTATCTGTTGAATGTTGCCTTATATAATCCACCGTAAAGAAGTATACATTATTTTTAATTGGTTCTGGAACATAGCTTTCGTCCAAAATTATTTTTGCAACAACAGAAGCAATACCTTCTACTTTCGAGCTATTCGCATTTGTAGCGTATACTATATATGTGTCTTCCTTAGGATACCATATTATAGTATGTGAAAATGTTCCGTTAGAGCCGTTATGAGATATTCTTAATGTATTGGCTTTTGTGGTTCTAATTCCCCAGCCATAGCCATAACTATATGTGCCTTTTGGAGATAAAACATGAGGTGTTGTTAATTTTTTAAATGATTCTGGTGTCAATATTATATTTGTTTTTAATGCTTTATACCAAAGCAGCATGTCATTTTGTGTAGAGTTGATTCCGCCATTCCCTTTTAGATGCCAATTGACATCTCCAGTTTCTTGATAACGTGTAATTGTTGACTCTGTTTCTATTATATTTCTGTTGTAACCATGAGCCATCTGTTTTGTATTCCATTTTGGCAAAAGATACCCTGTTTGTAACATTCCAGCTGGTGTAAAAAGATGCTTGTTTAAGAAAGCTTCGTACGATTGACCAGAGGTTAATTCTATGACTCTTCCTAATATGCTATACCCAGTATTTGAATACGAATATTTTTCACCTGGCATAGATAATAATGTACTTGTGAAAAGTTGTTCAAAAAAATCTTTTTGTGAAATTTCTGTAAAGTCATGCGCCAAAGCATCTAAAAACCCTGCAGAATGTGTTAGTAATTGATGTATAGTTATGCTTTGTTTGTCTATTGGTAGATTGTTAAAAAACGTACTTAAAGGATCCGTTAATTTTAGTTTCCCTAATTCAACTAGCTTTAAAATTGCTGTTGCTGTAAACTGTTTTGTGTTAGAGCCAATGTCAAAAATAGTATTTGGACCATTAAGAGTTTTAGTATTCTTGTTAGCCTCTCCATAACCTTTGTTAATAATGATTTCTCCATTTTTTACAACAGTAATTACTCCAGAAAAACCATTGTTAGTCCCTGCTGTTAAGTAGGTGTCTATTTTAGAATAAAGAGCTGTTGACTCTGTTTTTTCTTGAGCACTTAAAGTGAATGCCCCTAATTGTATCATTGTAATTGCTGTAAATAAAAATAATGTTTTCTTCATTTTGATTTCTGATTTATGATAAGACTAATAGAAATCAAGAAAGGTTACATTGTTTTCTAAATTATTACCAACATATCGCTATACGCTACTAGTGACATACATTAATGATTTCATTCTTACTCCGCTTACTCTTTAAATTCGATGAATAAGAAGAAGAGTAAATAAATATAAACAAAAAATGTAATACTACTATTAAGGTATTCTTACAGAGCAAACGCATTTAAACATTTTCAGATTTCTGAAAATACAACCAGTCCCCTTTTGAAAGGGGTGGAGGGGAATGTTAGTGAAAAACTATTTTCAGAAAGCTGAAAATAGTGCTATTACCAACCCTTTTATTTTAAATGCGTTTGCCCTGGGTATTCTTAAAACGCTAAGAAGAGAATAGCAGGTGAACGGGTAAGTGATTTTTACAAGTCTACCTGCGGTAGGCAGGCTCAATCGTCTTAATTGATGAGGCACTGAGCTTGTGAAGTGTGTAACTTACGGTCTGTGCATCATAAAGTTCTACCATTATTTTAATGGAAATTGATACAAACTGCCAAATTGAAGTATCATCTCCATTAAAATAGCTCCACACTTCTTTAACATGTTTCAGCGGATTGTTACTGCTTATTTTTTACCTGAAAGCTTTTGTTCTTCCAAATTAGAAAGTCTATTCTCAAGGAGCATTATCCTTTCCTCAATCATTTTAGGAGCATTTAGGTATGTACTGTACACGCCTTTGACCTCCCATAATTCAATAACGTCTTTTCTAATAATTGTAATTGTCTCATAGTTTGGGTCGTCACTAATAAGAATGAGTTCATTTTTAACAGACTGTTTGAGCCTACGTGTAATTATTTTATCTGATAAAACTAGCGTATATATCTTGTGGAGCTGTAAAGTAGATTCTTTTTTTACGCGTTTGCACAATAATATATCACCATGATGAAGTCCGTTTTGATGATACTCCATTTCACTACCATTTAGTTCAAATGCTCGTGACTCGCCTTTGAAATTAACAGGGAGTTCTATATAGGTGAGGTTCATTAAATAGTCCTTGTTATTGCAATTCACGATGTATTCAATATAATCGTTAATAGCAATTAAGCCGATACCTCCTTTTCGATACGTTTTTGTTGGCACTTCAAAATGATGCGCTTTATCGAGCTTTTCGTTCAGAATATTTAAACTAAACAAATCGTTCATGTGTAACTCTTTGTTTAATAGAAGGTCTATTGATATGCCAAAATAATTAGCTATTTGTATAATTGTATCTAGCTTTGGCTCAGCTCTTCCTTCTTCATAGGCACCCACACTACCCCTGTTTAGGTAGAATATATCAGCAAATTGAGTTTGACTGATCTTCTTAACTGATCTTATTTTTTTGATGTTTTTGCCTATGTACGTCATGATTTTGAAAATAATTGCCAATTATATTGGCAATTCTAAAACTTTTATCAATATTGTAACGTAAACATAAGTATAATTAACAAGAAATGAAACCAACGATGCCAGAATCAGCCAAATGAAAGTAGAGAAAAGGGCAATATTAGTCGCTACTTTTGGGTGGTTCTGAAATCAATAAAACAGGAAGCATATGAAAAGAAAAAATTATGAATACTAACTAAGTGTAAAAGGTTGGGAATCAACCTTAATTATGACAAATAAAACATTAAATTTGATGACCTTAAAATTACTAAAAATCAAAATTATATAAATCGATGAATAACTATTTTTCCAAAGTAAAAGATTACTTGCTCGAACTCGACTATACCATCTCTTATGAAGACGAAAACGATGGCGTATTAGTGGTTGGAAATGAGGCTAACGGTATTAATAATTTAGTATTAGGCGTTGCTGATCCTCTACTAATTATAGAACAATTTATTTTTGAATTCGATAAACCAACGGCAGAAATGCTTACGCGTTTGATGCAAAAAAGCAGGGATATTATACATGGGGCATTTGTGCTCGATGAAACTGGCAAACGTGTTATTTTTAGAAATACACATGAGCTTGAAAACCTCGACTTGAACGAAATTGAAGCAACACTTAATTCTCTATCGTTGTTGCTTAGTGAGTATTCAACTGAAATAATTGAATTATCAAAAAACTAATGCGTTAATAGCACTCAAAAACTAATTTAAAGACAAATCTAAAATCAAAAAATCATGGGAATATTTAAAAGACTTTTTAACATCGGATCGGCAGAGGCAAATTCAGCTATTGATAAATTGGAAGATCCAATAAAAATGACAGAACAAGGCATCAGAGATTTAAAGAAGGATCTCGACAAAGCTTTACACGCTTTGGCAGAGGTGAAAGCCATGGGTATAAGAGCTAAAAACGAAGTTAATACCTATAAAAACAAAGCCAAAGATTATGAAAATAAGGCAATGTTATTATTGAAACGAGGACAAAGTGGTGAAATTGATGCTGCTGAATCTGATAGATTGGCAAGTGAGGCTTTGGTGAAAAAAGAAGAAGCTAGCTCGCAAATGGCAAGGTCAAAAGAGGAGCAAGATCGTTTCGAAAATAATGTGTCACAATTAGATGTTAATGTGAAGAAAATTCGTTCAAGCATCAGTACATATGAAAATGAGCTTAAAACGTTAAAAGCTAGGGTTAAAGTGAGTACTGCCACAAAGAATTTGAATAAGCAAATGGCGCAAATCGATTCTAGCAGTACCGTTTCAATGTTGGAGCGCATGAAGGAGAAAGTGGCGGAAGAAGAGGCGTTGGCAGATGCTTATGGTGACATTGCAAACGAAAGCAAAAGTATCGATGACGAAATAGACAAAGCACTTGAAGGAGGAACTGCCGAAGCAAAAGCCGCTGACGACTTGGCCGCAATGAAAGCAAAACTAGGGTTAGACAACTCTAAATAAAGAAAAATGAAGGACAGTGATGTGATAAAAATAGGAATAGTACTCATTGTACTATTCTTTATCGGTGGGTTTTTATTCCGGGTCTTATTTAAGATTGGTATGATAGCACTAATCGTATTAGGAATTATGTATCTCTTTAAAAAAGTGTTCAGATAAATTAAGATTATTTCTAAGGGTATCGCTATTAACTTCAATAGCCTTAACTTTAGGTAACTTGTTGTGTTTCATTAATATAGCCAGTTAATTTTTAACGTTTACAAAAAACTAAAAATGGGACTATTCGATTTTTTGAAAAAAAAGGAAAAAGAGCCAGAATATGATGTGACCAATATGTCAGTTAAGGACCTTGGCGTAGGGTTTTTATTAGACTATGACATGAAATCGTGGCAAGTGAAAGAAGAATTTGAATACGATTGGGGAAGCAATAATTTTTCATCAGAATATAAGATTGACGCTGGCGATGAAGTTTGTTTTTTGCATGTTGAAGATCGTGGAGAATTACGAATATCAGTCACAAAATCTATTAAAATTCGAAAATTAGGTGATAACATAATAGATAAAACAATAGAAAAGGAACGACCACCTAAAAAACTAGAACTTGAAGGTATTAAGTATCATTTACATACCGATAATGCTGGTTATTTTAATGATAAAAGTGCTGGTAAATCTGACTGGGAGGAGTTAGTGTCATGGGAATATTACGATGATGACGAGAAACATGTTTTGTCTATAACCCAGTGGGGAGAGCGAGATTTTGACGCTGCAGTAGGTTTAATGATTAAAGAGTATGAAATTTCGAATATTATCCCTGCAAATTCATAGAAAGAACGTTATATTTAAGTCCAAAATAAATGATATTATGATTCGTGTTGTAAAATATCTATCAGTACTACTGTTTTCTGCTGTTCTATTATCTTGTGGAGGTAAAGAGTTTAAAAAACCACCTATTGAAGATATGATTCGTGACATGCCCTCTGACAGAGTGTTTTCTATTGTACTACATGACATGGACGTACACGGAAACTTCTTTCATGAATATTTTCATCAGTACAGCATTATAGAAGAAGACGAGCCAGGTATTCCAAAGGAAATGGAAACAGGCTGGTATCAGGTGGACAAAAACTATTTCAATCAGCACTTGAATAATATGGGGATGGAAATAGCCTCAAGAGGGGAAGATGGAAAACTTAATAAAGGGGTGAACCCTCCAGGCTATAACAATTACATTGGCAACGAAAAGTATGGTCATTGGGAGCAACGTAATGGACATAGTTTTTGGGCATTTTATGGACAATATATGTTTATGCGTTCCATGTTCCATCTAGGGACATACCCTGTTCGTAGGTCTTATTATACTAACTACAGAGGATCGTATTATGGCACAGGAAGATCCTATTACGGCCCAACCACAAATGGTAGATCGTACTATGGCACTTCTAGTGCTTACAATTCTAGTAGACGACCTAATTCAACTTGGAGTAACAATAGAACAAGTTTTAAGCAACGTGTTTCTGGACGAACTTCAAGGTCGAGTTCAAGATATGGTGGGTCTAGTAGTAGATCAAGAGGTGGAGGATTTGGTAAATAAGTGAAGTCTTAAAATTAAAATAGTATGACAAATATTGTTGATGGCATAATTGCCACACTTTTATATTTAGCCGCATCATTCATCTTATTTATGGTTGGCAAAGTTGTTTATCAGCTCTTTCATCCTAAAATAAAAGTGAACCACGAACTAGTAGAAAAGGATAATTTCGCTTTTTCTGTAGCGTATGTTGGGTATTTCATTGGGTTATTACTAGCAATTGGTAGCGCATTACTAGGCGAAAGTGATGGTTTGTGGAATGATTTGATGGATATTGGCGTCTATGGTACACTCGCAATACTATTATTAAATCTTTCAATAATAATTAACGATAAAATTATACTTCGACACTTTAGTGTTAAGAAAGAAATAATTGAGGAGGGAAATGTAGGAACAGGTGTTGTTGAAGGTGCCATGGCAGTAGCTACAGGGTTAATAATACTTGGTGCTATTCATGGCGAAGGACACGGAGACGGAGGGCCTATTGTTACGGCTACACTATATTGGTTATTAGGACAAGGGCTAATGTTTGTTACTGCCTTGGTTTATAATTTAATTACGCCATATAATATACACGATCATATCAAAAAAGGAAATGTGGCGGTTGGAATTGGTTTTGCTGGAGCACTTATTGCCATTGCTAATTTGATTCGATTTGCGCTGATGCATGATTTTGAAAGTTGGATAATCACCTTGGAAGATGTTGGAATTGACGTAGCTATTGGGTTAGTGTTTTTACCAATTGTTCGACTTTTGGCCGATAAAATTTTACTTCCAGGTCAACGATTAACCGATGAAATTGTCAACCAAGAACACCCCAATAATGGTGCAGCTTTAGTAGAGGCTTTTGCCTACATTGGCGGCTCAGTACTGATCACCTGGGCACTTTAGTTGGTATGACAACCATTCTCTTTATTGAATGAAATTGAGATCTAATGTTCTAAAACTTGCGCTTTTTGCCACAGGACTTTCAGGAATTGTTGCGGAATACGTGTTATCAACACTGGCTACTTATTTCTTAGGAAATTCAGTTTTTCAATGGACGATGATTGTGTCCATTATGTTGTTTTCTATGGGGCTAGGGAGTCGTATTAGCAAAGGCATTACCAAAGACCTTCTACAGAAATTCATATACATAGAGTTTACGCTATCGTTACTCGCGGCTTTTGTATCGGTAATTACATATAGTGCCTCTGCCTACTATGGCTATGTGGGTTTTGTGATCTATTTGATGTGTATAATTATTGGCTTGCTAATAGGGATGGAAATCCCTATTGTCATTCGCTTAAATGATAAATTTGAGGATTTGAGAATCAATGTTTCTTCGGTAATGGAGAAGGATTATTATGGTAGTTTGTTGGGAGGTGTGTTTTTCGCATTTGTAGGTTTACCTTATCTAGGACTAACCTATACTCCGTTTATTTTAGGAACAATTAATTTTCTTGTGGCAGTTGGTCTTTTTATGATGCTTCGTCCATCGCTAATAGGCAATGTAAAATCACGACTCACTATTTCATCCATTTTAGTTTTTGCACTGCTAATAGGTGGAGTAACTTTTGCTGAGAATATCATAAGTTACGGAGAGCAATCACGCTATAAGGATAAGGTTATTTATGAACACCAAAGCAAATATCAGAAAATAACGATTACTCAAAGTAAGGAAGACTTTTGGTTGTTTATTAATGGAAATCAGCAATTAAGTACTGTCGATGAAGTGATGTATCATGAGCCACTGGTACACCCTGTGATGCGCTTATCAAAGCACCCAAAGAATGTGTTAGTGATGGGAGGAGGTGACGGAGGTGCTGTGCGAGAAATTTTGAAATACGATGCTGTTGAAACAATCACTCTGGTGGATTTAGACCCAGCAATGACAGACCTTGGGAAATATAATGACTTGCTTCTGGAAATGAATCAGAATGCGTTGAACCACGAAAAGGTGGAGGTTATAAATACCGATGGCTTTAATTTTCTTGAGGATGTCCATGAATATTTTGATGTGATAATCGTTGATTTGCCCGACCCTAAAACCATTGAGCTAGGAAGATTGTATTCCTTTGAGTTTTACAAATTATGTTACAAACAATTACGCCCAAACGGTTTACTGATTACCCAAGCCGGAAGTCCTTATTACGCTGCACGTGCCTATAATTGCATTGATACTACAATGGCAGCAGCTGGTTTTACGACAGTGCCACTGCACAATCAAGTAATTACACTTGGAGAATGGGGATGGATATTAGGAGCTAAAAGTGGCACTACAGGACAAGTGAAAGCGGCATTGCAAGGACTTAACTATGACGGCATAGTTACCAATTGGATAAATAATGAGGCGATGACACTCATAACCTCTTTTGGTAAGCAAGCGTTTCCAGATGGTGAAAAAAAGGTGGAGATAAATAAAATTCATAACCCTGTCCTATTCAAATATTATCTGGAGGGGAAGTGGGATTTGTATTAAAATGAAAAAATAAATTGAGAAGAAAACTTACTCTGTATCAAAAAATAGTTGCGAGATGGAATAATTATATCTTAGCAGGTGTTATTGGGTTACTTGTGGGTGGAGTTATGTGTGTGAAATATGTGTCTATAACTGATATGTATAATGAGAATCAACTAAAACAAGCAACTGCAAGATTGGACGGTTATATAGAGACCGCTAATGAGGT
>JAOUKH010000150.1 GCA_029882685.1 Cyclobacteriaceae bacterium | reverse complement strand
AATAATTACCACTTTACCTTTATTTTCTACTTGAAAATTGTTGTGAATTCTCTCATTTACTTTAATTAGAGGGTGACCCATTTCATTCGTCTCAAACTGATATTCATCTTCAACAATTTCGGGTACTACATATTCAGGATTTGCATGACTAAACTGTGAAAAACTAACCAATACTTCGAATTTACTTATACTATCGAACCATTTTTGGACATTCTCCCGATTGGTTATTTTCCATTTTTCTGCCCAATAAATAAGGTGGATATCCAATAAAAATATTAGGTCAAAAATACCATAGAACATGTTTGCACGGGCATTGAAAAAATCTAATATTTTCACTAATCGTTTGATTTGAGTAGATGATAGAATTCCTTCGTTCATCAAATCATTTTTTATTTCATTTAATAATCTTGATTTGAACACAGAATTTTCGACCTGTGGTATCAATTGAGCGATTGCCGAAAGTGTGGAGACGCCTTTACCGGTTTGTTCAGCTATTTTGAGTGAATAACTAAGGACTTTCTTTAACACTAATCCATTTACCAATAAAGAAGCCATAAAAAATCCAAAGCTGACGTTGAACCAAATCAACCCCGCCAAAAGAGTAACGGTTATGATTGGCAAAACATAGCTTGAAGCGATCAATAGTTTATTCCCCTTGAGTTTTACAGGCTCTTCTATCCACTCTTTGAGAGGGTCAAAACTTGCCTTTACGTCTTTAAAGTGAAGTCCAATGGCCTGAAAATTCTGGCAAAAACCCGGCTTAACTTTTAACTCTTTTATGGCTTCCTGTCTTTTTTCTATATCTTCTTTTGTAGCAGGACTAAGCAACCAGTTGGAAAGCATTTTTCTACCGGTAATTGTTGTCGTTCTGTTCAGTAACTGAAAAAGTGAATTTTGCCCAAAAATGTCCAAGTCGCCTGAGTAATAATGGCTATTTGACTTAAAATCTTCTCCTGTATCGAAAGAAGATAAATCCCCTGCTAATCGAGTCAATTCATCTTCATTTATTTTCTTTAAAAATTGGGCATGATTTCGTGCATGTTTTACCCGATTATGCCACTTGACGAGTAGGACAAAACTTATTAGAAAAAGCCCCACAACCAGAAAAATAGCACTGCCATTCCTTACGTCAGCATAATATATAGCAGCTACTAATGCCACTACAAAACTCAATGTTCTAGCTGCTGAAATTCGATTATATACTGTACTTAGACGTTTATCCTCATTTTGGTATTTGAGAATGTTTTCCTTGAAATATTCTTTGTTCATATAATTAATAGGATAAATATTATCACCACTTTAAAAATGGGCATTGTAATTGCTTATCTTCAAACCTAGTTAAACTTTCTAGTTGCATGAAAAAAAGCCTCATCTATTTAGTAACAATAATCATTCTTTTTACATTTTTTTTCTCTTTCTCTAAAATTGATTCATTTATAGATGACCTAATACGTCTTGTAGAAAGAAAAAGGGAAACGTCTTTAAAAGAAACGGTTTTTGTACACACTGATAGAAATAGTTACCAACCTGGTGACACTTTATGGTTAAAGGGATATGTAAATGAGTACACAACGGGAACAAAAGCTTCAATTAGTCAAACACTATATGTGGATATAGTTGATAAAAAAGGTAATAAGATAACTTCAAATGAATATTATATAAGTAATGGTTCAGCTGAAGGAATTATCAACCTTCCATATAAGCTTGATGATGGTGAGTACAATTTAGTGGCCTATGCTAGCATGATGAAAAATCATAGTGAGCAATGGTACTTTTCTAAACCAATTTATTTTAAAAACCTTGAAGTTACCTCTCAAATAATCCCAAATCTGAATTTAAAAGTCACTTATGATAAAGAAAACTATTACCCTGGAGATAATGTTGTAGCTAAACTAAGCTTTATTAAAAACGAAAAAGATAAAATCAATAAAACAACATTTGAATATTCGGTAAAATCTTCTGGTGAAATTATCGAATCATTTAAAACGGAAGCTATAAACTTTGGAGATGTACATATTCGATTTAAAATTCCTGAAAATGAACATCAGGTATCTATAGAAATTAAAGTTAATAATAGAGACCAGTCACTTGTACATTCCTCAATTGTTCCTTTAAAGACAAACAATATCATAATGTCATTTTTTCCTGAAGGAGGAAATATTGTTAGAAATTTAATGAATAAAGTAGCCTTTCAGGCAACTGATTCCTTGGGAAACGCAATAAACATTAAAGGTAATATAGTTGACGAAAAGGGCAATACCATTATGAAAGTTGAAACTGAATTTAATGGGCTTGGCACTTTTAATTTCGTTCCCATTAAAGGAGAAAGTTATTTCTTTTCTATTAATAACAAGCTTATCCCCATTCCTAATATTCTTAAAGAGGGTATCGTAATGAACGTTGAAAAAATGACGAATGATACTTTAAGCATTAGATTAAGTACTAATAAAAATAAAGCCAGACAAGTCTACATTTCAGCCACAATGCGTGATAAAACATATTGGGCTTTAAATGGGGTTTTAAATAAAACCGCTTTAGTAAAAATCCCTTTAAATAAAATGCCAAAAGGTATTTTACAAATCACTTTATTTGATGAAAACAAGCTTCCTCAAGCTGAAAGGCTATGTTTTATTAATCAGGATAAAAAATTAAATATAGAGATAGTTACTAATAGAAAACTATATAACAGAAGAGATTCTGTGTCGATTAAAATAAAAGTAAAAGATCACTTGAATAATCCTGTCAAGGCAAGCTTATCATTAGCTGCTACTGATGCCTTGTTTGACCAAAATAATTTAAATGAATTTTACTCAGATATAGACACTTATTTCACGCTATCATCACAGTTACATGGCAATTGGAGAAAAGGACTGAATCATCTACCAGTTTGGAATAATGAGAAGCTAAACGAAGCAGTTGAATTAATGCTTTTAACTTATGGTTGGAGGAAATTTGAATGGAATAAATTGCATATTACAGATACCATAATTAATTATGAGCTAATAAAAGGTCGAGTTACTAAAGGAAAAAGTAAGCCATATCAAAATATCCCTGTAAATTTAATGTCTCTAGGAAGCTATCAAATTTTCACAACTTCCACGGATAGTAGTGGGAGGTTTACTTTTAGCAAATTTGACCTTCAACAGCAGTCATCCAATTTATTAGTTACATCATCACCTACGGATTATTCATCTAGAGTTAGGCTGTCTATAAGCAGTATGGATAATAATATTCCTAATTTCATCAGTACTGATAATAGTACTATAAAGTACCAATCAAAACTTTACACACCAAATACTCAATTAGAAGTTGATAATTACGCACATTATAAGTTACTCCAAGAAGTAGTGATAAAAGAAAAAGAAATAATTGATGATGAAGATCCATTATTAAAACAGTTTTCCAACGCATCAAGTAAACGAGGTGAGGAACTAACCCATTCTTACAATATAGTAGGGTTAATTAGACAAGTAACACCGATATATAGAGATGATAAAGCGAATAGCAAAGTCTATTTTAGATCGAATAATACTTTGAGGAATGATAATAGTACTGGTGCCTTATTTGTAGTAGATGGTGTAATTATGGGTAACAGTTATGCATACATTCCCAATATTACTTCTGAAAACATAGACTACCTGACTATAGTAAAAGATGTGTCAGGAACATTTTTATACGGTAGTAGAGCCATTGACGGAATCGTTTTTATAACCTCTAAGTATGTACCTGATAATAGCGACCCGAAAATGTCAAAAAACATGATTTTATTAAAAGGATATTCAAAGCATCGGGTATTTTACTCTCCACAATACATCACTGAAGAAAGCAAAAACAACCCGATTCCAGACCTAAGAAAAACTATATATTGGAATCCAACAATTACTACAGATGAAAACGGTGAGGCAATAGTGAATTATTACAATGCAGATAGAAAAACTATTGTTAATATTACTATACAAGGAATGTCAAATACAGGGTTGTTTGGAAGCTCTAAATCTTCATACACAGTGTTTCCTAAATCAAAATAATTAATCCAAAGTTCCTGTTAAACTCAACAAAAAAGCATACTCTAAAGCTGTTTCTTTATGTTGTCGGAAACGACCAGATGCTCCTCCATGTCCAGCTTCCATATTAGTTTCCAATAATATTAAATTATTACCTGTTTTTAAATCACGTAGTTTAGCTATCCACTTTGCAGGCTCCCAGTATTGTACTTGCGAGTCGTGTAAACCAGTAGTAATTAACATATTTGGGTAGTCTTTTGCTTCTACATTATCATATGGAGAATAAGATAAAATGTATTCGTAGGCATCTTTATTTTTTGGGTTGCCCCATTCATCAAATTCACCTGTAGTTAGTGGGATCGACTCATCAAGCATTGTATTGACAACATCCACAAAAGGCACTCCTGCCACAACTCCTTTAAACAAATCGGGGCGCAAATTTATCACTGCACCTATTAGTAAACCTCCTGCGCTTCCTCCCATCCCAAATAGGTTTTCTTTACTGGTATATTGTTCCTTGATTAAATATTCTCCGCAGTCTATAAAATCATAAAAAGTGTTTTTCTTGTTAAACATTTTTCCATCTTCATACCATTCCCTACCCATAGTTTGTCCTCCTCTAATGTGAGCTATTGCATATACAAAACCTCTATCGAGCAAACTAAGTCTAACCGAGCTAAAATATGGGTCGATAGTGGAACCGTATGATCCATACCCATAGAGTAATAATGGTGATTTTCCATTCTTTTCAATTCCTTTTTTATACACCAATGAAATAGGAATTTTCACACCATCTCTACTAGGTGCATAATGTCTTTCCGTTACATACATGGAAGCATCATACCCGCCAACTACTTCATGTTGCTTGAGCAGCTTTTTATCTTGAGTATTCATGTTATAATCGAATACAGAACTAGGGGTAGACATAGAAGTATAGCCAAAACGAAGAATTTCTGTATCAAATTCTGGATTAGTTCCTGAATAGGCAGTGTAAGCAGGATCATCAAATTCCAAATAATGTTCATCTCCCGATTTTTGATTTATAATTCGCAATTCCGTCAAGCCATTTTTTCTTTCTTCTATAACCATGTGATTTCTAAAAAGCTCAATTCCTTCCAGAAAAACATCCTCTCGATGGGCGATAACCTCTTGCCAATTTTGTTTTTCAGTATTAACTTCCGAAGTTTCCATTAATCGGAAATTTTTTGCGTCCCAATTAGTAATTACATAAAATTTATCTTCGAAATGAGCAATCGAATATTCCAACTTTTCTTCTCTTGGGCTAAATTCCCGAAACACTCCTTCAGGATTATCTGCTTCCAACAAATAATACTGATTTGTAAGTGTACTGCCTGAATATATCACTAAATATTTCTTCGATTTGCTTTTATATATTCCCGAATAATATGCCTCATCTTTTTCATGAAACACTATTTTATCGGTCTGGAAATCTGTTCCTAAAATATGTTTAAATACTTTATCCGACCTCAAAGTTTGTTCATCTTTTGTAGCATAGAACACCGTTTTATTGTCGTTCGCCCAAGTGCAACTTCCCGTGGTATTGGGAATAGTCGTGTCTAAAATTTCTCCTGTCTCTAAATTTTTGAAATAGACAGTGTATTTTCTTCTACTCACGGTATCTATACTATATGCTAACATTTTGTTATTCTCACTTATACTCATCCCTCCCATTTGGAAAAAATCATGGCCTTCAGCCAATACATTGGCATCAATCATTATTTCCTCCTTTCCTTCTAGCGTTTCTTTCTTTCTACAATAAATAGCATATTCTTTCCCCTCTTCAACCCTAGTGTAATACCAATAGCCATTCGATTTATATGGCACCGATTTATCATCTTTCTTTATCCTTCCTACAATTTCATCATATAGCTTTTCTTGAAAACTTTCGGTATGAAACATTTTAGCTTTTGTATATGCATTTTCAGCATTCAGGTAATCGAAAACTTGCTGGGTTTGTTCATCAGGCTTTTCAGCTAATTTTTGCTCATCACTAAGTCGCATCCAAAAGTAATCATCAACACGAGTATGCCCGTGAGTAGTAATTTCAAAAGGTATTTTCTTGGCAATTGGTGGTTTTTTCTCCTTCATAATTAATTAACGCTTTACGGGTTCAAAGCTAATTAGTTAAAACTATAACTCGCACCATAATTTTCATTTAATGTAGAAATTAGTATTTTAAGTCATTCAAAATCTACAATTGAATTGGCATGCATTTTTCAAAAAAATGGCTTTTAGTATTTTTTACCATTACAGGTATACTGTCGTTTACAAGTTGTAAGCAAACTGTAAAAGAAAGTAGAGATGGAAATAAAAACACCATTGAAGAAGAAATTGTCAATTTCGACTTAGATAAAATTAAAGAACGAGGGTCGTTACGAGCATTGGTAGATAATAGTTCAACCAGTTACTTTATTTATAAAGGACAGCTTATGGGTTATGAATATGAGCTTCTTACATTATTGGCTCATGAACTAGGTGTCGATTTAGAAATAATTGTAACCAAAAGTATTGATGATGCCTTTCGGTCGCTTAACAAAGGGGAAGGAGATATTATAGCCTTTACACTTACTGTAACCAAGGAACGCCAAAGTAGAGTTGCTTTTACACACGCACATTATACCACTCGACAGGTATTAGTTCAGAAAAATCCTGATAACTGGAGAAGTATGAAAAAGCATGAAATTGAAAAAGCACTTATTCGCAATCAAGTTGATTTAATTGGAAAGGAAGTGCATGTGCGAAAAAGTTCATCATATGTTGATAGACTGAAAAATTTATCTGAAGAAATTGGTGGTGACATCATTGTAATTGAAGATGAAAAAGACGTGGAGACTGAACTAATGATTAGAAAGGTGTACAATGAAGAAATAGCGTATACTATTGCAGATGAAGATATCGCTCTGGTAAATACCTCTTATTATCCTGATATAGATATAAGCACTCCGATAAGTTTTCCTCAACAAATAGCTTGGGCAGTAAGGAAAAATGCCACTGAACTTTTAAACACTATTAACCATTGGCAAGCTGAACTGAAAAAAGAACCTACATATAATGTCATTTATAACAAGTATTACAATAGCCCCCGAGCCTCAAAAGCTAGGTTAACGAGCGATTTTTCCTCAATAAGTGGTGAGAAAATTTCTGTTTATGATGGTATTATTAAACAGGCGGCAGATAGTTTGGGTTGGGATTGGCGTTTACTAGCAGCTCAAATATATCAGGAATCTGTTTTTAATCCTTCTGATACATCATGGGCAGGTGCTATTGGGCTTATGCAGATTATGCCAGAAACAGGGAAGCGTTACCAAACCTATAACCTCACTAATCCTAAACAAAATGTTATGGCAGGAATGAGACATTTAAAGCATTTAAACTCTCTTTGGGCTAAGACGATAGAAGATGAACAAGAGCGTTTGAAGTTTATTTTAGCTTCCTACAATGTAGGGCTAGGTCATGTAATAGATGCGCGTGAATTAGCTAAAAAATATAATAAAAACCCAACCAGTTGGGAAGGAAACGTAGCCCTTTATCTTCAAAATAAATCAAAACCAAAATATTTTAATGATTCAGTAGCAAAATCGGGGTACTGTCGATGTGAGGAACCAGTAAACTATGTAAAAAATGTATTATCTCGATATGAACAGTACAAACAGCTAATGGATTAAAAGAATGTATTAATACTTGTTTATACGCTGTATAAAATTGTTATTTTTGAATACATAATATTGACCTATGGCTTCATCTAAAATTGACAAACTTTTTAAAGAATATACGCAAAAGCGTAATTTGGATATCAACAAAGAGCAGTTTATCTATTTAGTAAATTTAATGCCAGCTTGCCTTGTTGCTATGAGCGATGGTATTATGGATCATGATGAATGGGAAACCGTAAAAAGTCTTACTAAAATATTGGGAGAAGAATTTGCAACGGAAGACTTAGGCACGGAAAAAGAAGAAAATCTAATGCTTATATATCGTGGTGAAATGCGTTACCTTATTAAGCATAAAGAAGAATGGCAAGATAAATTTATGGAAGCTTTAAAAGATTATTTCATCGAAAATGATGCTGCCAAAGGTTTCATTGAAGAAACTATAGAACTATTTGAAAAAGGTGACAATCCTCCTGAAGTGTTGAAATTAAAAAGCCAATTGGAGATATAAAAAATTTTCTTTTTTATATCATTTTATTTGGCGTTTGAAAAATAATACTTTTACCCTATTTCGTCAAGTATACAACTACACAAAATAGTAAGACGTATTGTAAAATTTTAAAAAGTGAAGTTTAGTGGGTTCAATTTTTTGGTAGTATGATTTTACTCATCTTGATTATCCGATGAATAAAACATGAAGCCTTTAAACTAAAAAAATGGAATGAAAATCTTATCTTTGATTAAATGACAATACTATGGTGACAGTAATAAAAAAAGGATCAGATAAAAAGGTGATTAATAAGATTTTGAAAGAAGCACTTAGAACCAAAGGAGTGGATACTCACAAATATTGTGGTGTAATCACGTTAAAAGAAGACCCTTTAGTTATCCAAAAACGTATGAGGGATGAATGGGAATAGTGTTTTATTAGATACTAATATCGTTCTTTATCTTCTATCAGGAGATGAAGTTTTATCTAATTTATTGTATAACAGAAAGCTGTATATCTCTTTTATAACTCAACTGGAATTATTAGGCTATCAGGACATAACTAAGAAAGAACAATACGAAATTAAACAATTTTTAGAAGACTGCATCATTATAGACATCAACAATCAGATTAAAGAAGAAGTAATAAAAATCAAGCAGTCTCAAAAAATAAAATTACCAGATAGCATCATTTTGGCTACTTCAACATATCTCAATATCCCTGTTATAAGTTCGGATAGTGATTTTGGAAAAGCCGAAGAAGTGAATGTAATTTATTACGAAAAAGAATAGCCCCGTTTTAACTTCGTGGCAGTTAATATTAGTTACAAACTTGCGGTAACGTGTAACCATCCACTCTACACCTTAATTTGGAAATAATATGAAAGCTATTATTCATTCATCAATAATTCTATTGCTTTTTACAGCTTGTGATTTTCAAGATAACACTTTAGATAAACCATTGTGGATTATTTCTGCTCCTAGTGGGGATGAATTAACAAAAATTGATAAAAAAGGGAAAACGGTAATCCCTAACGGCAGATACATTACTCCAGCTGGAAATAGTATTATTACAGCTCCACATCCCTATGGGCTTACTTTAAGCCCAGATGGCAACATTGCTGTTACAGCAAATTCAGGAACCAGCCCATTATCAATTACTATTATTCGAGATATCTTATCACAGCACCCCGAAGTGCAACAAGTGCCACCTGGCTCATCTACAGATGCAGGTGTACTGGCTTCTGTATTTATGGGGTTAGCAATATCTCCTGATAATCAGACCGTCTATGT
>JAOUKH010000149.1 GCA_029882685.1 Cyclobacteriaceae bacterium | reverse complement strand
ACACTTCGGCATAAAGTCCTTTTTCTTTAGCCCATTGAGCTGGTTGCCATTCTGTAGCATTTATGGCTAACTGACTCATGGCAGAAGTACCTATTTTTCGTTCTACGGCAGGCCCGACAACAAATGGACCTATGCCTATGGCTAATTCACTGAGTTTAATGGCAGCATGTTCTGTGGCAATACAATAATCAACAGCACTTGCCATACCTACACCACCACCTACAGCCTTGCCTTGTACTCGACCAATAATTAACTTAGGACATTTGCGGGCAGCATTGATTACGTTGGCAAAGCCAAGAAAAAATTTTTTACCTGTTTCAAAATCTTTGATGGAAACCAATTCATCAAATGATGCACCAGCACAGAAAGCTCTATCACCTGAAGATTTTAGGATGATAACTTTCACTTCATCACTCTTACCCATCGAGGTAATGGTATCTGCTAATTCACTCAATAGTTTGCTCGGCAGAGAATTACTCATTGGATGGAAGAATTCGATTGTTCCTACTCCGTTAGAAGTGGTAGTAGATATAGTTCCTTGTTCGGTTATGTTCATTTTATTAATGTGTCAATTGTTTAATGTAAAAATGAAACAATTGGTATATTTTCACATTAAAGTAATTGGTTAATTTATCAATTCTGATCTATTTTCTTCACCATCGTTAATATCGTTGCCAATGCTACTGTTTCTCCAGTTTCATCATAAACATCGACTAAAAATTTTACAATACCTTTGGCGATATCCTCTTCAGAGCGTTTTTCCTGATCCACTTTTTCTTTTACGGTAAAGCGAACGCCTACGGTTGCTCCAGCATAAACAGGTTTTGTGAATCTACAATCTTCCAGCCCGTAGTTAAGCAATACAGGACCTTTGGCAGGATCAACAAATAGGCCAGCAGCTTTAGATAAAATGAAATAGCCGTGTGCTACTCGTTTTTCGAATATAGTACCTTCTAAAGAAGTTTCATCCATGTGCGCATAGAAGTTATCTCCACTTACATTGGCAAAATTCACTATGTCAGCAGTAGTTACAGTATGTTTATGTGTAAATACTGTTTCTCCAATGATTAGTTCTTCGAAGTGTTTCCTAAAAACATGAGGGTTAGCTTCGGGTTGGTCTGCACCTACCTGAAACTGTTGAGTGATTTCTGTGATGATCTGTGGATGACCTTGAATTGCAGTGCGTTGTAAGTAATGCAAGACACCTCTTTTCCCTCCCATTTCTTCACCACCACCAGCACGACCAGGACCACCATGAGTTAACAATGGCATTGGAGAACCATGTCCAGTACTTTCTTTAGCACACCTTTCATTAAGAATTAAAATTCGGCCATTTACACAAGCTGCTTCTGTTACAAATTCACGAGCTAATTTATCATTTGCAGTAACAATTGATGTTACCAATGAGCCTTTTCCCATTTTGGTCAATTCAATGGCTTCATTCAAATCTTTGTAAGGTATAATTGTAGACACAGGTCCAAATGCTTCTATTTCGTGAACATCAGTTTTATTGAACGGATCATCATTCCTGAAAACTATCGGAGAGAAAAATGCCCCTTTGGATTTGTCTGCACCTGTAACCTCAAAATTGTCTAAATCACCATATACTATTTCTTGAGATTTAGCGAGTAACTCAACATTATTTCTAACTCGATCAACCTGTAATCGAGTTGCTAAAGCTCCCATACGTACTCCATCTACCGATGGATCACCGATAACCGTTTTGGATAATCGTTTGCCTAATTCTGTTTGTACATCTTCTACTAGTTTTTCGGGTACAATTATTCGTCTAACCGCTGTACATTTTTGACCTGTTTTTACAGTTATTTCCTTTTGAACCTCCTTTACAAAAATATCGAATTCTGGAGTACCTGGAATGGCATCTTCTCCTAAAATGCAAGCATTGAGTGAATCGGCTTCTAAATTAAAAGGAACTGACTCTTCAATGATTTGTGGTAATGCTTTCAGCTTTTTTCCTGTAGCTGCTGATCCTGTAAAAGTGACTATATCCTGATTGGTGAGGTGGTCAAGAATACCTCTTCCCAACCCCGAAACCAACTGGAGAGAACCTTCAGGCAAAATTTTAGAAGTAATAATTTCACGAACCATTAATTCGGTAAGGTAGCTGGTGAATTCCGAGGGTTTTACCACAGCAGGAACCCCTGCCATGAGGTTAACTGCTATTTTTTCTAACATTCCCCAAATAGGGAAGTTGAATGCATTAATATGGATAGCTACACCTTGTTTGGGAACCATGATATGATGTCCTATGAAGGATCCTCTTTTAGATAAAGGAGCAGCTACGCCATCAACATAGTAGGGAAGATCAGGAAATTGTTTTCTTAATGAAGCATTGGCAAATAAATTACCTATCCCTCCTTCAATATCTATCCACGAATCGATTCGTGTAGCACCAGTAGCTGCACTTAGGGTATAAAATTTTTCTTTGATGGAAACCAAGTGAAGAGCTAGAGCTTTCAGCATCCTTCCGCGTTCTTGAAAAGTCATTTTTCTTAATGCAGAGCCGCCAACTTTTCTTCCATAATCCATAATGGAAGCGTAATCTAACCCCTCACTACTAACTGTTCCAATTTGTTCTCCTGTAATGGCGTTATGAAGCTCAAGTTCAACTCCTGATCCAGAAACCCACTCGCCTTGAACGTAGTTTTGATAAATAGTCATACAGAAAATATTAGATTATAAACAAATATATGTCTAAAAAGTTGATTTTATTATTTAGAGAAATATTTAGTAGTTAATTCAATAAAATCATTTTGCTATTTTTTAGTAGCTAAATGAAGACTATTCACAAAGAATTAAGGATGTATATTTAAGTAAGTAAGTAATGTGTCAATATATAGTGTTCTTTAAACCTCAGACAAGAGAATTAACATTAAATTTTGATAATTATAATTAAAATTGTATATAGTATTATGTAAAATTACAATAGTGCAATAAATGGAAATGTTTTTTGTGTTTTTATCTTTTTAACAATGAAAAATTAATTTTACGTAAACTTTTAAAAATGTGTATTATGAATAATAAAATCAACATGGTCAAAAAACATAGATTAAGTGTTTTAAGCATCATAGTTTTGCTCATTTTTAGTTCATCTACAGTAGAAAGATCATTCTATGACCCCAAAAGGTTTGCAGATGTAAAAAAGTGGAAAAGCGAAGTAAAAATTCATTTTTTAGGAAAGTATGAAGAATCAGATCCTTACGTACGTAATGGGGTGGAAAATGAATCTTACTACAGAGCTGCTTTTGATCATACTATTAACTTCACTAGTGTTACCAATGAAGGTTCACAACAGATGATGAATCTATTTGATAAAAAAGGACTTGAGGAGGATAGTGATCATAATGAAAATGCACAAGAAGAATTTATAAAAAAATTTCAAACAGGAGGGTTTACAACTACAAACCCTGATGAAATGAATAAAGCTATAAAAGGAATGACCCAAGGAGTTGCATTAAGTAGAGAAAAAGAATTTATTGCATGGATGGCTGCTTCGAATGGAAATAGTGTTCATAAAACAAATGATAGGTTAGAAACAAGGGGTGCCGAAATAGGGGAAGGCTATTGTTGCATGGTTTCAGAATCTTTTGAATATACGGGAAGTGGTAATATTAACTCTCAAGTAAATGGGCTAAGTATTGGTATAACTGTAAGTGAAAATATTTACAATTTTAATTTGTATTGGAATGAGTCTGTTTCAGTAGATGTTATATATGAGTCTGGAACAGTACCATGTGAGGGTGAGAGTCCAAAGAAAACGAAGACAATTTCTACTCTTAAAAATTTGAAATCAGGAAATTTTAAAGATGCAGTAGCTTCTTCTACCCACGCAGTTTGTGAAGAAAATAATAATCCACAGAATAGAATTGAAAAATACCAAGTTGTTAATTTAAGAAAATCTTCATTAACTGACGAATTGGATAAATTTAGAAAAATACCGCTTCCTGAAAGTGGGATGGAACTTGCTGGATCAAGGGTGTTAAAGGGATATTTTGAGTATTGGCCACCAAGATTAGCATGGAGCAATGATTCAGAAAATGAGGGTCCTATTCCTATTGATATTACAATAGAATGGAAAATAAGCCCTGTAGAATAGTTAAACTTATTTGTCCTTTATTTTATTCCATGCCTCATAAAGAGCCTCTTGACTCGGTCTGTTTTCAGGAATTTTAGTTAATGGTTCACAGGGTTTTAGAGAGTCGATACATTCTTGAGGTAATGTTTGGTATAGTTGAGTGCCTTTTGTTTTCCAAGCAATCATTTCATCACTTACTTCTTTAATAATTTTAGCTGGATTTCCAGCTACCATACTTCTGTTTGGGATGTTTTCCTTGGCTTTCACGAATGATAAAGCTCCAATAATACATTCATCACCAATTACTACATCGTCCATAATAACGCTATTCATGCCTACTAGCGCATTTTTTCCAATAGTAGCCCCATGAATGATAGCTCCATGCCCTATGTGAGCAGATTCTTTTAAGAGCATAGTAACCCCTGGAAACATATGGAGTGTACAATTTTCTTGTACATTACAACCATCCTCGATCACAATACCTCCCCAATCACCTCTTATTGCAGCACTTGGACCTATGTACACATCTTTACCTATTATTACATTACCTGTAACTGATGCTTGTGGGTGTACAAAAGAAGATTCATGAATAACTGGAATAAACCCTTTGAACTCGTAGATCATGTTAGTCAAATTTTTTGTGGTTTAAACTTACAAAAAAAGGTCGCTATTGAAATAGCAACCTTTTAATAATATCTGCGGATTGTATTGGCTAAAATATGTTTGACTTGATACTAAATTGTTCCAGAAGTATCAGGTCCAGTTTGCGTAGCAAAATTATCTAGATTTCCAATTTCTTGATCAATTGTCCAAAGTCCGACACCGTCAACACCAATGATATCAAAAAGTTCAACAGCTCTTCTAGCTAAAGTTTCTTCTTCACGTTGTTCTGTTACAAACCATTGTAAGAAATTAAACGTTGTAAAATCTTTAATCTGAAAGCAGTGGTCAACAATATTATTTATTGACTTTGTAACTTCCACTTCATGTTCTAAAATTAGTTCGAACACCTCTCTCAGGCTATCAAATTTGTGTCGTATTCCAGTAATTTCAGGTTGTAAAGCATGTCCTCCTGCATCATTAATATACCCAAATATTTTCAACATATGTTGACGCTCTTCTTCAGCATGGCGATATAGAAATTGTGCAGCATTGCTATAACCCATTGTCTCGCACCAAGAAGCCATTGATAAATAATAGGCGGAAGATTTACCTTCCATATCAATTTGCTCATTCAACTTTAACTCAGTTTCTTCAGTAAGCGATCTACTTGTAGTTACTAATTGCTTTTTCATATTCTTCTATAATTATTAATGCAAATATAGTTAGTGAAGTTGATAATTTATATCAGAAACTAAAGAAAGGCTAATTTGGAATTAATCAATATAATATACTAAAAATAGTCATCGAATAATTTATATAGATAGAGTGTATTTCAAGTGTTATTATTTGAATATGGTTGACTAAACATGAGTAAATTTTGTAAAACTCATGACTTGGATCATGAATTTTCTACTTTCTTAAGTAGATCTTAGTACAAGATATATCCATATATAGTTTTTGAAAATATAACTATGAATAAAAGGATGTTGATCAACAGATGTTTGATAATTAGGTTTAAAGAATATTTTTATGAGCAATGATACTATGGCTACTCCTGCTGTAAATAAGCAAAACTCACAAAGCAAAATTATTGGTGAACACATTCTAGAGATTGTTAGTGATTCAGGTGAAGGAGCTCAAAAATGTGGACAAAGTTTTGCTTCTATTTCAGCCAAAATGGGAAATGGAGTTTGGACTGTGGAAATTATTCCTGCAGAAATCCAACCTCCAGCCCGAACCCGAGAAGGTGCTTCAGGTATTAGGATTCGTGTAGGTTCTAAAAAAATCACTAACATGGGTAATGAGGCTGACTTACTTGTAGCTTTTAATGAGCAGGTGCCTTATTCCAGAATAGTTCAGCATGCATATCGTGAAGGCACTATTATGCTTTTGGAAAAGAAATGGGCAACAAGTAAATCAGAAGAGATTAGAGAAAAATATGCTAGTGCAGTAAAAGACTTCAAAAACCAAGGAATTGATGTTCGAGAAATTCCGATGGAAGAAGAGTGCCTAAAACTTGTGAAAAACCCTCGTAAAGGTAAGAATATGTGGGTTTTAGGTATGCTATGTTATATTTATCAAAGAAATATAGAAAGAGCTGAACAGCAGGTTAGATATGTTTTTAGAAAAAAAACTGTTGAAATTATTGATACTAACCTAGACCTGTTAAAGGCAGGGTATCGATGGGCAGCTGATAATCTTGATCTTAAATATGAGGTTCCCACCATACCTACTGAAGAAAAGTTGGTGGTAATGAACGGAAATGAGGCTATTGGCATGGGAGTATTAGCGGCAGGTATAGAAGTGGTGTCAATGTATCCAATTACCCCAGCAACTTCTGCTTCACATTATCTTGCTGAAGTATTGGAAAAATCTGGAGGATTAGTTCATCAGGCTGAGGACGAAATAGCAGCCATTGGATTTGCAATTGGAGCTTCTTATGCTGGTAAAACCGCAATTACCATTACTTCAGGTCCTGGTATAGCATTAAAAACTGAATTTATTGGCCTTGCTGCTATGGCAGAAGTTCCGCTAGTAATAGTAGATGTACAAAGAGGAGGACCATCTACTGGTTTACCCACAAAAGTAGAACAAGGAGATCTTCTGGCTGTTTTATATGGTCAACCTGGCGATTCTCCTAAAATTGTACTTGCAGCTTCTACTATTGAGGAATGCTTTCAATTTATAGTGTTGGCACGTAAGCTTGCTGAGACATTCAGAATCCCTGTTTTTGTGCTTACTGATGCTAATCTTGCTACTGGGCAGCAACCTTTTCCAAGACCAAAAGTTCAGAAGGATTGGTTTTCACCTCCAATAGATCAAAGTCCATGGAAAGAGGGAGTAAAACCATTTGATTGGAATCCAGAAACTGGACTAAGTAGACGCCCTATACCTGGTCAGTCGGGGGGTATTTATACCCTCACAGGGTTAGCTCATAATGAAGAGGGAATAGTTTCTTATAACCCTGATAATAATCAAAAAACTAGTGAATTAAGAAGTAGAAAACTGGCAACCATTAATAAAACATTAAAACCTCCTTCTATACATGGAGAGGAAAGTGGAGATTTATTGATTGTAGGGTGGGGTTCAACACTTGGTGCTATAGAAGAGGCTGTTGATCAAGCCATAGAACTTGGAGCGAAGGTATCTTCTATTCATCTAAGGTTTTTGAGTCCTATGGAGCCAGGTTTGAAGAAAATTTTCAGCCAATTTAAAAAAGTTTTATCTGTAGAAATCAATTATAGTGATAGTTCTAATGATCCATATATTGATAACGAAAATAGGAGATATTCTCAATTGGCATGGATACTTAGAGCTCAAACATTAGTAGATATAGATTGCTTCTCTAATGTAAAAGGTCAACCGTTACAGCCAAAAGATATATTGGCTAAAATAAAAGAAGAACTAGATGTTAAGTAGGAAAAATAAATAAGAAACTATGTTTGGATTGAAACATGATATTGCCTGTGACATACCCGATAAGTATTATTCGCTTGAAGATTATGAAAAAGCAGTGCCGAGATGGTGCCCTGGATGTGGGGATCATGCTGTGCTTACAAATATTCAAAAACTTTGTAGAGAAAAGCAATTAGATCCTGCAAAAACAGTGTTTGTTTCAGGTATTGGTTGTTCAAGTCGTTTTCCTCATTATATGAAAACTTATGGATTCCACGGTTTGCATGGTAGAGCATTTCCTGTTGCTAGTGGAATAAAATTTAGAAGACCTGATTTGGATGTTTTTGTAATCACAGGTGATGGAGATTGTTGTTCTATAGGAGCAGGAGCCTGGATGCATGCCATACGATATAATATAAATATGACTGTCATGCTTTTTAATAATGAGATTTATGGCTTAACAAAAAATCAAACTTCCCCTACTTCAAGAATTGGAACAAAATCAAATACTTCACCTAGAGGTTCGATATTGCCACCTATCAACCCTCTTCAAACAACACTCGGAATTTCAAATGTATCATTTGTTGCCCAAACTGTTGACTGGAATCCAGCCCACCTATATGCTACGCTAAATGCGGCACATGAACATAAAGGCTTTTCTTTTGTACATATAGTCCAGCGTTGTCCAGTATTTCAACCAGATTTGGTAGATGAATTTAAATCAGGAAAAGATGCCTTCTATCTAATTAAAAATAATGATGGAATTGTATTGGATGAAAATGCAGAAAAGACATTCAAAAATTCAGTAGAGCATGACCATACAGATATTAATGCTGCTAGAAATTTAGCTGAAGATGAAAATGGAAAATTTTATCTCGGTCTATTGTATCAAAATAAAGATGCGGATTGCTATGATGACTATGGGGCACACAACATGGGATTTACAGCTGAACAAAAAATGGAGGTGCTTAATGAAGAATTAGATAAACGAGCTATTTAGATAATCATTTTATTATTTCAGAGCTATGAGTACGAAAAAACATGAGGATGACACACTAGCTAAGTTTTTCAATATGGATTCTCCTGAAATTCGGGAGATAACGATAAAGAATGAAAGTATTCATTCCGAGGAGGAGCTTACTAAAACACCTCTGCACCCAACGATGGGAGTTGCGGAGGCAGCAGAGAAAGACGAACTGAATCAGAAGTGGAAAGAAATACAGGCGTTCTATAGAGGAGGAGGAACGAAACCAAATAAAAATGGAATAAAAGGATTAGTACCAGTGTTATTATCGGCTTATCATGAAAATGAATATGTAAGCAAGGATTTTCCTATTTGGATAAATGGGAATTCTACTATCAAATGTATTTCGTTAGATGATTTATTACATAACATAATTAATGAATTTTCCTCAGAAGAGAATAAAGTAAGAATACTTAAGGAAAATGTAATTAGAATAATAGCCCATTGCGCAAAAGCATTGAATAAAATCGGTAAATCTCAAGAAGCTTTACCGATTGTTTTGGATGCCATAAATATGCTAAAATCAAAAATAGATGTTAATGGAGATGAATCTACTGTATTTAACGAAAATATAGAACAATTAAAGTCTAATTTTCCAAAAAATGGATACTTGATTCCCTTTAATGATATAACATTATATGAAATATTTAATCGGATTTTGTGTGATGATGTGACATCGAAAGGAGCAGAGATGTTTGAAAGAGCTAACCTTTTAAAGGGTAAGCTTCAGGATTTACTTACTGTTGAAAAAGAAAAGGATACTGGAGATCAACTTACTTCTAACCTTAAATCTTCAATTGGTTTTGCGGACTCATTGATTAACCTTGATGAAATGTCCTCTGTAAATCCAGAATCTGGTTCTGAG
>JAOUKH010000148.1 GCA_029882685.1 Cyclobacteriaceae bacterium | reverse complement strand
TAAAAATAGAAATTCACAATGATATTGCTGTAATGGGAGAAGCTGCTGCTGAATTTACATCTAAAGCATTAAATGCAGCTATTGAGAAAAATGGACAAGCTAATCTGATTTTAGCAACAGGAGCTTCACAATTTTCGTTTTTAGATGCTTTGAAGGCAAAAGACATTGACTGGCAAAAGGTCATAGTTTTTCATTTAGATGAGTACCTCGGACTTACCGATTCGCACCCTGCAAGCTTTAGAAAGTATTTGAAAGAACGAATATTAGATGAAGTAAAACCGAAACAGGTATTTTTATTAAATGGTGATGCTGAAAATATTGAAGCTGAAATGGAGCGTTATGAAATAGAATTAAAAAAACGTGATATTGATGTCGCTTGTATTGGTATTGGGGAAAATGGACACATAGCTTTTAATGATCCACCAGTAGCCGATTTCAATGACCCTAAATTGGTGAAACTAGTTGAACTTGATGAGCCATGTAGAAAACAACAACTTGGCGAAGGATGGTTTCCTACTTTCGATGAGGTGCCTAAGATGGCAATTACCCTCACCATTCCTGCGATAATGAGAAGCAAAACCATAAGTTGTGTTGTGCCTGATGAACGAAAGGCTGAAGCGGTAAAAAACGCCCTGTATGGAGAAATAAGTACTACATGTCCTGCCTCAATATTGAGAACTCATGAAAACACAAAATTATTTTTGGATCGTGCTTCGGCTTCTAAAATCAATCTAACCTAATTATAGATACTCATCTAAAAAAAGATTTATGCCATCTACTACTTTAAATAAACGCCTACTATCCATCGATGCACTTCGTGGGTTTGACATGTTGTTTATTTCTGGAGGAGGTACATTCCTGATTTTATTACATGGAAAAACAGGGGTTTCTTTTATTGATGCTATCGCTACTCAACTGCAACATGTGCCATGGCATGGTTTTGTGTTTTATGATTTCATATTCCCTCTTTTTCTATTTATTTCGGGAGTTTCACTTTCTTTTTCCTTAACCAAAGGGAAATCCATGGGGTTATCAAACCCTGACCTTATTAAAAAGGTATTCATTCGGATGATCATCTTAATTGTTCTCGGAATTATTTATAAAAATGTGCCTATAAAATTTTTTGAGCCTTCTGAAATTCGATTGGGTAGTGTATTAGGAAGAATAGGTATTGCCTGTTTTTTTGCAGCTATTTTATTTTTAAAGTATTCATGGCGCACACGGCTATATATTATTGGAGGCATTCTTCTCTCCTATTATGCTGCCCTATTTCTGATACCTGTACCCGGGTTTGGTGCTGGTGTATTAACCATGGAAGGAAATTTAGTGGGATGGTTTGACCGTGCTTTTATGCCAGGCCGTCTATTAGAAGGCATCTATGATGAACTGGCACTGCTTACCCAAATTCCTGCGTTGTGTATCACCGTATTTGGCAGTATAGCTGGAGATTTTCTTATTCGAGATATCAGTGAAAATAAGAAAACAATTTCTTTGGTAATAATAGGCCTCTTGGCAGTAGCCATTGGTCTTTTATGGAATTTGCATTTTCCTATCAATAAAAAACTATGGAGCAGTTCATTTATTATGCTTACCAGTGGATTAGGGTTTTTAATTTTAGCCCTTTTTTATTGGGTCATAGATGTAAAGGGTTATCAAAAATGGACATTCTTTTTTAAAGTGATAGGAATGAATTCACTAACCGTTTATTTTGTATATCATTTGGTCAACTTCAGGCAAATTTCCAGAAAATTATTTAGTGGCATATATGCTCCTATTCCTGAACAATGGCATGAAGTAGTAGAAGCACTTGGTGCTTGGACGCTTGTTTGGTTGTTTCTATATTTCCTATACAAGAAAAAAATTTTTGTGAAGATATAGAGAGTAATTCTGTTATCATATAAAACTCTTAAAACAGCTGTATTTTTCCATTTATAATAGCATAATGTAGATTAAATAATATGAACTATAAAGGAAACTTACTTCTTACTCGCATTAAAAAGCTTCTGCTTTTCTTCTTTAGAGAGACTCTCATATCCAGACTGAGAAATTTTATCCAGAATAGCATCAATTTCTGCCTGATTAACATTTAAAGAACTCTTAGTTGCTTTTGATGATTTAGAAGCTGAAGATGTTTTTTTTGTAGTATTTCTTTTATTGCTATGCACTTTCATTTTAGGCTGGCTCACAAAAAAACTTTTAATAAAGGTAAGAGTTACATTTATCCATCGTCCAATATCAGTACCGCTATTTAACTGGCGTATATAAAAATAGCCAATAGCAGCACCACCCAAGTGAGCAATATTTCCACCTGCATTACCCCCAGTCATTCCTAAAAAGGACATTCCTACAGAGAAAATAGCAATGTATTTTAATTTTACTGGCCCAAAAAACAGAAGGTGAATGGCGTAATTAGGTAATAATACAGCCGCAGCTACTACAATGGCATCAACTGCTGCTGATGCCCCTACCATTTCTGTGCCTAAAGAACGCTCTTGATAAAAAGGAATTACATTGTACATAAAAAGATAGAGAGCTCCTCCAGCTAACCCACCTAATATATAAATACTTATGAGTTTATCAGAGCCCAAATATTCAATAATCAGTCTACCAAAATAGTAAAACCACAACATGTTAAACAAGATGTGCATTAGTCCGCCATGCATAAACATGTAGGTGATGACCGTCCATGGACGAGTAATAAACTCAGTACTTGTAGCAGGTATAGAAAATTGATCGTAGAGAAAATCGTAAATAGGACTTAAAGTTGAAGTCCAATTTGAAAAGACAAATAATACTCCAAACATGACAAAAACAATAACATTAATCAGAATTAACTGTATATGGCTATTATTAGATTTCCCGAAAGCGTTTTTAAATTCTTCTGAAATACTATTTCCTCTCATATTGTAATTTTCTTTTTAGTATTTTATTTTGTTAAAATCTATAATTCTTATCTCAGCCAGAGCCTGCCTATTGCAGGTGTTTTCGATAGGTAACGGTTTCGACAAGCCTGCCTGCGTTAGGCAGGCTCAACCTGACAGTTTTTCGTATAAATTATCTTGATTATACTGACAGCTTAGAGTAAAGTTTTGTGCCACTTGTTAAATATAACATTTAAATGAAATTATTAATAAAAATTACCTCTATCCTGTTTCCATATCTGTATCATAATAAATGCAAAAACCATTCCACCTAAGTGGGCAAAATGTGCAGTTTGGTCATTAGGATTTTGTGCAAATCCAGCATACAGAGCATAAGCACCTAAAAATAATACCATGTATTTTGCCTTTACTGGAATAGGAGGGAACAGTAACATCAGTTGTGTGTTAGGAAACAACAAACCAAAAGCCATAAGAATTCCATATACTGCTCCAGATGCACCAAGCATTGACCCCAAATTTATATTAGCTTTCATTAGCTCTTCAGCAATATATATACTTTGCTCTTCCAATTTTTTATTATCAGGGTTTTTGCTGTAATCATCAATAACATCAAATACGTATTGAGTTACCTGCCTGTCAAATGTTTTAATAATAAGTCTGTTGAATGAATCAGGATCAGGATTATTTACATATCGCTCTACGGCTGATTCCATTCTTGTATTTTGAAAATAATTAATACCAGAATATAGCATTCCAGCTCCTATTCCTGTAACCATATAGAAAATCAGAAATTTCTGAGAACCCCAAAAACGTTCCAATAATGGCCCTAAAAATACAAGCCCAAGCATGTTAAATAATACATGACTAAAGCCACGTGGGCTGTGTGCAAACATGTAAGTAAAAAACTGGTATGGGGCAAAATTTGGTGATCCTATATTCCATAATGACATAATCCCCGTAAAGTCAATGGATTTTAGCATCATTTGCGCTATAAAAACAGCTACATTAATTATTAAAAGGTTTTTTACTACTGGTGTTATATTTCTAAACATGTGTTAACGATTAAAAAAATTATCAATTTGATCTATTCCCAATACTACAAATGTACTTATTCCATCGGGCGTATAATTTGGGTTTGAACATGCGAAAAGCTGATCTATTATAGAATTCATCTCCTCAGGCTGCAAACGTTTTTCTATTTTTACTGCCGATCGTTTTGCTAATGAACGTGCCAGATTTTCCTTTTTTGAAAGTGAAAGTTCTGCTTTATTCCATTTATACTGTTCAATTAGACCTTCAAAAAGTGATTTTTCATTTCCAGATGCCATGTCAGCAGGTATTCCGTTAATGACTACACTATCTTTCCCAAATTCTTCAAACTTAAAACCAAGCCCTTCAATTTCTAGTTTCATTTCCATTACTAAAGTGAAATCAGCCAATGCAAAAGTAACTGTTTGAGGGAACAAACATTGCTGCGATGCCCCAGAATTACTTTCGACATAATTCAAATACTTTTCATAGAGAATTCGTTCATGAGCCGCTTGTTGATCTACCAACATCATTCCCGACTTTACTTGAGAGACTAAATACCTACCATGTAATTGAAACACAATACCACTTTCCTTAATGGGCTTTGTGGTAGCATCGGTAGCCGAACTTTCAAAAGTGATGGTCTTTTCCTCTCCTCTCAATTCATCAATAGATAGTCGATCGGTTTCGAGTTCTTCATAGGCAGTTTCCCATTTATCTATATTTCTTTTTTGTAACGGACTAGATTTAAATTGTGAGTAATCCCTTTCCGTACTTGTAGTGCTAGGGTTGTTTACTTTTATAGAAATAGGTGACGCAAAATTTACATCGTTACCAAAGTCGAGGCTTGGAGATAAGTTATGAGTTCCCAATGCCTGCTTTACTGCGGCTTTAACAATAGCATATACTGTGCGCTCGTCATCAAATTTTATTTCAGTTTTGGTAGGATGAACGTTTATATCGATGTGTTTTGGATCGATAGTAATAAAAAGCACGTAAAAGGGAAAGCTTCTGTCTTGCAGTAGTCCTTCAAAGGCATTAGTAACAGAATGGTTGAGGTAATTACTTTTTATAAAACGATTATTTACAAAAAAGAATTGTTCACCACGAGTTTTTTTAGCGGCTTCGGGCTTTCCGATATAGCCCTTTACGGTTAAATGATCTGTAATTTCTTCACATGCTGCCAATTGTGTTTGATAGTTTTTTCCAAATAAATTAACAATTCGATGGCTCAACTTCCCTTTGGGTAATTCAGTTACCTTTTGGTCGTTTTGGTACAATAAAAATTGTATTTGAGGATTAGAAAGTGCTATACGATTAAATTCATCAATGATATGACGCATTTCCACACTATTCGATTTCAAGAAATTGCGTCTTGCAGGGACATTATAAAACAAGTTTTTTACGGAAACAGAAGTTCCAGTTTCTGTGGCAATGGGCTCTTGCAATACTACTTCAGATGCTTCCACTTGAAGCAATGACCCTAATTCAGTCTCTTTTTTCTTTGTTTTTATTTCTACTTTGGCAACAGCTGCAATAGAGGCCATAGCTTCTCCCCGAAATCCCATGGTTCTAATAGCAAAAAGATCGTCAGAAGTTTTAATTTTCGAAGTAGCATGTCTTTCCAGACTCATTCGAGCATCGGTTGTGGACATACCTATGCCATTATCAATTACTTGAATAAGCGTTTTACCTGCTTCCTTTACTATGAGTTTAATAGTAGTGGCTTTGGCATCGATAGCATTTTCTAGTAATTCTTTTACCACAGATGCTGGCCGCTGTACTACCTCACCAGCAGCTATCTGATTTGCTAGAGCATCAGGAAGTAACTGAATAATATCTGGCATGATAGACTAGAGAATATTACGAATTTTTAAGAAGATCAAAAAACCCATAGAACTAAGCAGAAAATACAATCCCATTGTACCCCATTCCCAATATGCTAATGCTCCAGCTACTAAATCTATAATTATTAATACCTGAAAAATTGAAGATTTCCTTTCATTATACACACGTTTTGAAGAAAAAGTGCCACTTATTGCACTATCATACTTGCTAGAATGTGTTTTTGTTTTTTGAGTTTCAAGTTCCTTTTTTATTCGTGATGTTCGTTGCTCAATATCTTCTTTTACGGGATCATAATATCGTGGTTCAACGTTAAAACGCTGATGCTTAGGAATCTTTATTATGGAAGGAATTTTCATATTTTCTCTAAATTCGTAGAATACAAAAATAAACTATATTTTGCAGTATTCATAGATTAGCTAACGACCATATGATGAAAAAAGTTGTTCTTGTTGGGGTGTTAATGTGGGTAGGGGGTTCAGCTTTTTCTCAATTACATTACGATACTCCTAAGCAGCAAAAGTGGGTAGACAGTGTGTATAATAAGCTTAACACAAAAGAAAAGTTGGCTCAACTTTTCCTCACTTCCATTAAAGGCGACCCCACCATTAGGGAAGTAATTGAACTAAACTTATTAACCCATAGCAATAAACTGGGAGGGATATATTTTTCTAAAATTCTTCCAGCCAAGCTAGTAGAAATTATTAACGAAAACCGACATGTTGTAAGAACACCTCTATTAATTGGGATGGATGTTAAACATGGTTTGCATGATGATATTCCTCAAGCTTTTAAATATCCACAAGCTAATACTATAAGCGCAATAAAAAACCCCAGCCTTCTACATGAAATGCAACAACATTTGCAAGAACAACTTTTTACATTAGGATGTAATACTAACCTTTCCATTGTAGAAGATACAATTTCACCTTTTCTGAATAGTGATGTTTTGTATCAAATAGGAGCAAGCCAAGTATATGCAAATTCCGATTCAGAAAATTTATTTTATATGCTAAGCTCTAATGATATAGAGTCGGCAGTAAAAAAATTAAAAAAATTAGTTCGGAAAAACTTAGTAAATGGAGACAGTATCGAAACTAATGTTAAACGTATTTTGAAAGCTAAATACAATGTTTATTCTGGATCAAGAATTATCAATCCCGATAACCTAATTCTGAAGTTAACACGACCAAAATACAAGGTGTTGCTTGAAAAAATGTATCAGAGTGCTATTGAAATCAACACTAACACTTTGCTCCCCTTTCAAATGCTTGACACTACTACTTTTGCAACATTAACATTAGGTGGAGATGCATCTATTGCAAATAGCTATTTAAGTAAATATGCCAATTTTTTACATTTTAAAGAAGAAAACGACACCACATCATTAATAAGAAAATTAACATCTTTTAAAGTAGTAATCGTTAACATCATCAATCCAGATCAACTATTAGACAAACATTATCAGTTACTTAAAAGCCTATCGAACAAAACACATTTAGTAGTATGTTATTATGGGGAAAATTCTAAAAACAGAGAGTCATTTCAACACATTGTGAAGGCTCATGAGAACAATGAATTCACGCAAAAATTAGTGCCTCAATTTTTATTCGGTGCTATTTCTAACAACGAAACCTCACTTAATCGTTTGGGATACTCTATTCCTGAGTCTGTAGGAGTGGATAGTTATGTATTAGAAAAAATTGATAACATAGCACATGAAGCTATTTCAAATGCCGCTACTCCTGGTTGTCAGATATTAATTGCCAAAGATGGTAAAGTAATTTTTGATAAAAACTATGGTTTTTATACTTATGATAGTCTTCGTGCAGTTACTACAGAAACTATTTATGATTTGGCATCCATTACAAAAGTTGCTGCCACACTACAGACTATTTTATTTATGAATGAAAATGGTTTAATAGATTTGGATTATAAAATATCATATTACTTACCAGAGTTAAAAAATACTAACAAGAAAAATATGGTTATCCGAGATATCCTGTCACATCAGGCAGGGCTGTGGCCAGGACTTCCTCTTTGGAAATACACGATGAAAAACACTTCACATCTTTCCAGTTATTATAGCTATTACCCACAAGATGATTACCCTAATAATGTGTCAAAAGGATTGTATTCTCATGTTGGCATGGAAGATAAAGTTTGGCAATGGATAATGGAATCAGATTTAAGAAACAAAAAAGATCGAGTTCCTTATGATTATAAATACTCCGATGTGGGGTATTATATGCTATACCGATTAGCTGAAAAAATACTAAACCAGCCTATGGAGGATTTTCTATCACAAAATGTTTATGAACCATTGGGTGCAGTTACATTAAATTATTTACCACTTTGCAAATTCCCAGAAGATATGATTGCACCAACGGAAAATGATACTGATTTTCGTTATAGTCAAATTGTTGGCACAGTTCATGACCAAGGTGCTGCCATGATTGGTGGAGTAGCTGGACATGCTGGTCTGTTTAGTAACGCTACGGATTTGGCTAAATTATTTCAAATGCATTTACAAAATGGGAGATATGGTGGAGCTAAATACTTTAGTGAAGAAACACTAGAAAAATTCAGAAAACCTCAATATGATTCAAATAGAAGAGGAGCAGGTTGGGATAAACCAGTTCTAGGATCTTGGTATGGTCCTACAGGAGAAAATGTTTCTTCAAAAACTTATGGTCATACAGGGTTTACAGGAACAGCTGCTTGGGTTGACCCTGAATATAACTTAGTATATATTTTTCTATCTAATAGAGTTTATCCTGATGCAACAAATGCCAAACTTTATGACACGAACATACGAACACGTATTCAAGATGTAATCTATAAGGCTATTTGGAGTTATAGTGATAATAATGATTAACAATTATTATTTTTGAATTTCTTAACAGTAATTAGCGTTGGGTAATAATTAGATTAATTTTGTATTCAAAATTACAGTGCATGAAAATAGGAATAGTTTGTTATCCAACGTTTGGAGGGAGTGGTGTTGTAGCTACGGAACTCGGAAAGGCATTAGCCCAAGAGGGACATAAGGTTCACTTTATTACCTACTCACAACCTACTCGGTTAGATTTTTTTAACGAGAACCTGTTTTATCATGAAGTGGATATTCGAACTTATCCATTATTTGATTATCCACCATACGAATTGGCATTGGCGAGTAAAATGGTTGACGTAGTTAAATATGAAAAACTAGATTTATTACATGTACATTATGCTATTCCTCATGCTTCTGCCGCTTATATGGCGAAACAAATATTAAAGACTGAAAATATTGAAATCCCTGTAATTACAACTTTACATGGTACAGATATTACTTTGGTGGGTAAAGATGCCTCTTACGAGCCCGTAGTTACTTTTAGTATTAATAATTCGGATGGAGTTACAGCTGTGTCAGAAGATTTGAAAAAAGACACATACGAACATTTTAAAATTCACAATGGGATAGAGGTAATTCCTAATTTCATTGACTTGAATAGATTTAAAAAACAAAAAAAGGATCATTTTAAAACGGCAATCTGTCCTGATAATGAGAAATTGTTAGTACACACTTCTAATTTTAGGAAAGTAAAAAGAGTAGAAGATGTACTAAAAGTGTTTCACAATGTTAGAAAAACAGTACCCTCAAAGCTTCTATTGGTTGGTGATGGTCCGGAAAGAACTCATATGGAAGCATTATGCCGAGAGTATAATGTTTGTGAGCATACGCGATTTTTAGGAAAACTTGAGGCAGTAGAAGAA
>JAOUKH010000147.1 GCA_029882685.1 Cyclobacteriaceae bacterium | reverse complement strand
CCAGCGATAACTATTGGTCGTGGAGGAAGGGGAGGAGGAGCACACTCATTAGGAGAATGGTGGATGAATGATAATGGTAGTGAGGCGATTAAATTGGCTTTATTAATTCTTTTGTCGGAATCACAAGTTGTAAAGTAGTTTAGTTAAGATGAACAGGTCAAAGCAAATTGGTTTTATATCTGGAATTATAATTCTGTTGATTTGTATCTTAATGCCCACTCCACAAGGAATGCAGCCAGAAGCACTTAGCGCCTTGGGCGTAGCATTATTGATGTCAGCTTGGTGGATTTCTGAATGTATTCCAATTTATGCCACTGCCTTTGTTCCCATTGCTTTATTTCCTTTGTTAGGGATACTTGATGCTACCACAACTACTGAAAATTACGGACATAATTATGTGTTAATGTTATTGGGAGGATTTTTCCTTGCCAAATCAATTGAATTGAGTGGGTTGCATAAAAGAATTGCACTTTATGTAATAAAAAACATTGGAACGAGTAGAAGTAGAATTATGCTCAGTTTTATGATAGCTACCGCATTACTTTCATTATGGATTGCTAACGTGGCGGTAACTTTATTAATGCTTCCAATTGCATTGGCCATAGTAGACAAAGAAGAGGAGAATACAGATAAAAACCCGCAATTTGGTTTGGCATTAATGCTGGCAATAGCCTATGCAGCGAGTCTTGGTGGAACAGGAAGCCTAATAGGAACACCTCCCAACATGGTATTTGCAGGTGTAGTATCAAAAATGTTTCCCGAACTTCCAGAAATTGATTTTTTGCAATGGATGAAAATTGGAATGCCAATTGTAATGATATTACTACCTATTGTGTGGTATTATTTGGTCAGGTATTTTAAGATAAGTGGCAATTTTGCTGGTAGTAAAGAAATAATCGATACGGAAATCATATCCATAGGCAAAATTTCTACTATGGAAAAACGAGTATTTGCTATTTTTGTTTTCACAGCCTTAGGGTGGATCTTTCGAAAAGATATTGAAATTGATCAGTTTGTTATACCAGGTTGGTCAACATTTCTTGGGGTTTCACAATACGTTCATGATTCAACAGTAGCCATCATTGCGGCCATTTTATTATTTGTAACCCCTTCGGGTAATACTGATGTGAAAAGTACCCATTCAAAGACACTTTTGGATTGGAAATCTGCTTCACAAGTACCTTGGGGTGTTGTCATTATTGTTGGTGGTGGCTATGCCATAGCCGATGCATTTAAACATACAGGTTTGGCAGATTTTATTGGTTTAAAGCTTAGCTTTATAAGTCAATACCCAACGTTGCTTATTTTAGTGATTGTGATTTTGGTTATGATATTTTTGACTGAAATAAATAGTAATACGGCTACAGCGAATATATTCTTACCAGTATTAGCTTCAATGGCAATAGCAGGGCAAATGAACCCTTTACTATTGATGATTCCAGCTACGTTTGCTTGCTCTTTTTCTTTTATGCTGCCTTCTGGTACTGGAACTAATGCTGTGATTTTTGGAAGTAACAGAGTGACCATTCCAGAAATGGCAAGATGTGGTTTTGGTCTTAATTTACTCTCTGTAATTCTTTTAACACTCTTGATGTACACCTATGTTTTACCTTTTTTAATACCATGAAAGCACCTAAGTATTTTATCTGCATTTTGTTATCTGTAGTACCATTTCTGACCATAGGACAGAAGAATAACGCAGTAATTATCAAAAATTTAGATGTAATACAAACGTCTACGCCAGGAGTAAGCAATTTTTGGCTTGAAATGGGTGTCAATACATATGGCTATCCTATGCTGATGCCTGTGATCGTAATTAAAGGAAGTAGCAGTGGATCGACATTAGGACTTACTGCTGGAATTCATGGAAATGAACTAAATGGTATACCAATTATACATGAACTTTTAGAAAATATTGATTTTAAAAAGCTTAAAGGTACAATAATAGCGATACCGGGGCTCAATGTTTTTTCTATTCAGGTAGATGAAAGAAGGTTTATTGATGAAGAAGATTTGAATAGAAATTTTCCTGGCAAAAAAAATGGAAATAGAAGTCAACAATATGTGTCAAAAATAAATGAGTTGATACTCCCTTCTTTTGACTTTATGATTGACATGCATACGGCTAGTTTTGGTAGGATAAACACGATGTATGCAAGAGCTGATTTGAAAAATGATACACTTAAATTATTGGCAAAACTTCAGCAACCTGATATTATTCTAAACAGCATAGGAGCAAGTACTGCCAATGGTGCTGTGTCATCGCCACGTACAATGAGGGCGGAAGCGGTACTAAAGGGAATACCATGCATAACCGTTGAATATGGCAATCCTCAAGTTTTTCAGAAAGAATTAACCGAACGGGGACTTAAAGGAATAATGAATACGTTAAATGCGTTAGAAATGTATGGAAATAATAAACACAAAGAGCTAGTCGATAAAGCAACGTATTGTAAAAAATCGTATTGGATATACATGAATGAAGGTGGTTTTTTAGAAGTTCCTGTCGAATTAAATCAACGAATACAAAAAGGGGATAAAATTGGCATTGTGAAAGATGCATTTGGCAATATATTGAACGAATACCTTGCTCCAGAAGATGGTATTGTAATTGGCAAAAGTACAAACCCTTCTAATATGAGTGGGGGTAGAATCATTCATTTAGGTATAATGTATTAATTGTTACTTTCATAGATTAAGTAAACGACAACTATTAAGCAATGAGAATTTCAATAATAATTACACTAATATTTGTGATAAGCAATGTGTTTGCTCAGTCGATTAAAAAAGCAACCCATTATGATTTCCCACAACCAGTGGACACTAAAGATCACCCCATTACAGAGCAAGAAAAAAAGCAATATGCAATAAATGGGGTGTATTTTGATAATCGTTTTGATGTTGCCCGTGTAAATGATGTAGTTGCTCAAAATGATTCTACTTTTAGGATAACTTTGAGGCCTGAAAATGAACCTATTAATTCTAGTCCATGGTACGCATTTAAGGTGCATGCTGATTCGACTTCAACAATTTATATTGAACTTGATTATGAGGAGTATAAACATAGATACTACCCAAAATTGAGTAATAATGGAATGGATTGGAATGAGTTAGATAATAAAAACTTCACCTATATAGGTGATAGTTCAAAAGTACTTTTGAAGTTAAAAGTAAGCTCAGATACGCTTTTGGTTGCCGCACAAGAAATTATTAGTAGTCAACATGTGAGCGATTGGTGTGAAAAACTAGAAAGTAATTCAAAGGTGCACCTGCAAACTATTGGTAAAAGTATACAAGGGCGATCTCTTCTTTTTATGGATTTATATGAGGGAGATAGAAGAGATAAAAAAGTGATTGTGCTATTGAGTAGACAGCATCCGCCAGAAGTGACAGGGTACATGGCGTTGCAATCTTTTGTGCAGGAGATACTAGACAACCCTTTGTCTGATGATTTTTTAAAAACGTATAGAATAATGATTTACCCGTTATTGAACCCAGATGGTGTTGATATGGGGCATTGGAGACATAATTATGGTGGAATTGATTTAAATAGGGATTGGGCATATTATCACCAACCTGAAACAAGGCAGATTGCCGATCATATCGTTTCGGAAGTGAACAGCAATAATAATCAAGTTGTTCTAGGTCTTGATTTTCATTCTACGTGGCACGATGTGTACTATACGCTTCCTAAAGATACTGCTACTACAAATATTTCAGGCTTCCGAAATAATTGGTTTGCCAGTATTGAGAGTACACTTGGTGAGGGATACAAAATAAATGAAAAACCATCAGGGTTAGGAAAACCTGTTACCAAAGGATGGTTTTTCACTCAATTTGGTGCTGAGGGAATTACCTATGAAATTGGTGATGATACCTCAAGAGAATTTATAAAAAAGAAAGGAAAGGTTTCTGCTGCAACAATGATGGAGGTGTTGATGAGAAATAAATAAACTTTCTATTGCAGGCTATTTACTCCGAAAAACAGTAGGAAACAATATTCGCACCCATTTTAAGTGCTTCAATACGTAGCGATTCAGGGTCATTATAAATGCGTTGGTCTTCCCAGCCATTGCCAAGATCAGACTCGTAGGAATAAAAACATACTAACTTACCTTCATAGAACAAGCCAAAACCTTGTGCTGGTTTTCCATCATGTTCATGAATTTTGGGTAAGCCATTATTGAAATCATATTTCTGATGATAGATGGGATGTTCAAATGGTATTTCTACAAATTCAAGTTCAGGAAACACTTTTTTCATTTCTAAACGGATAAAAGGATCTAATCCATAATTATCATCAATATGTAAAAAACCTCCAGCAATTAAATACTTCCTTAAATTTTCGGCATCAGTAGTAGAAAAAACTATATTCCCATGACCTGTCATGTATATATAAGGATATAGAAATAATTCAGGGCTACTCACGTCTACCACATCTTCATCTGTAGCTAAATTTATTTTTAAATTTCTTTTACAGAAATCGATAAGATTAGGAAGAGCTGTTTTATTGGCATACCAGTCGCCACCGCCATTATATTTCAGCTTTGCTAATTTTAATGATTGAGCAGGGAGTTTATTTATAAATAAACTCCCTATAAATATAAATGCTATGATCTGAGTTATGCGCATATAATTGGCTATTAGTTACATGGTAAGAATTTCAACTAAACGCTAACGTATAAAATCCATAAATAATAATCATAAAAATTAAAACTAGATACATGATCATATCCACACGAATGTATTGTTTGTATTTATTGTATCCCTCTTTTAATTTTTTCATAGTATGAATAGTGATACTAATTTAAGGAATCCATTTTATGTCTTTAAAATTCGGTTTTCTTTTTTCTAGAAATGCATTTCGTCCTTCTTTAGCCTCATCGGTCATGTAGGCAAGACGAGTGGCTTCGCCTGCAAAAACTTGCTGCCCTACCATGCCATCGTCAGTAGCGTTAAAAGCAAATTTGAGCATTTTTATTGAAGTAGGAGACTTTGCCAATATTTCTTGTGCCCATTGATAAGCGGTGTCTTCCAATTGTTCGTGTGGTACAGCTTCATTTACCATCCCCATTTCAAAAGCCTCTTGTGCAGAATAATTTCGACCTAAAAAGAATATTTCTCGTGCTCGTTTTTGACCTATCATTTTCGCCAAATAAGCAGAGCCATACCCTCCGTCAAAACTTGTTACATCGGCATCAGTTTGTTTAAATATGGCATGTTCTTTACTCGCTAAAGTTAGATCACAAACAGTATGTAAGCTGTGTCCACCGCCTACGGCCCAGCCAGGTACTACTGCTATTACTACCTTAGGCATGAAACGAATTAACCGTTGTACTTCTAAAATATTCAACCTAGGCATACCATCATCATCTACATAGCCTTGATGACCTCTTGCGTTTTGATCTCCTCCACTACAAAAGGAATAAACTCCATCTTTTGAAGATGGACCTTCCGCAGAAAGGAGTACAACTCCAATTGAGGTGTCCTCACGTGCATCTAATAATGCTTCAAATAGCTCACCAACGGTTTTAGGTCTAAAGGCATTACGTACATCTGGACGGTTGAAGGCAATTCGTGCCACACCATCAGCTTTTTTATAAGTTATATCTGTATATTCTTTTACTGTTGTCCAATTAATCATTTTGTTCTATGGTTTTTGTATCTAGTATTTCAAAATATTCCTTAAACATTTGAAGTACTTTTTTATTTATTTCAGAAGTAGTTTCTATTTCCAAAATTGTTGTGATTTTACTTTCAAATAAATCTTTTAAAGCAATATTTAGTTTTTTTGTACTGTTACATGAAATATACTCGAAACCATGTTCTTGAGCGACTGATTTAGCAGAAAGTTTTTGATCGGTTTCAAAATACTCCTTGTATTCAGATTGATCGGAGGGGCCTTTAATCATATTAAAAATACCTCCTCCATGATTATTAAATACTATTATTTTTAAATTAGGTAGATCGTAATTATGCCAAAAGGAATTTCTGTCATAGAAAAAAGCCATATCACCTGTTAGAAGAACGGTAGTTTTATCAGAAATCAGTGTACTACCCACAGCAGTACTATTACTTCCGTCAATTCCGCTTGTACCCCTGTTTGCAAATACTTTAACTTTAGCTTGTTGTGGTTGTAGCCCAATGAAATTGGCATACCTTACCGCCATGCTATTGGCTAAATGGAGAGAACATTCTGAAGGCAAAATTTTCATCACAATCTGATATGCTTCAAGTTCGTTCAATGGCTCATTGGTTGAAAATTCATTGACTTGTTGAATTGCTTTTTGCTCTTCAATGTTCCAGGTTTTGTAAAAAAATCCTTGTTTCTGAAGCATGAGAGAATGATCTTTTTCATCAACTATAGTATTAAAAAAAGTTTTGGGTGTTGTTCGTATAATATTGGTAAGTGATTGAAAGGTGTCTGCTACTTTACCAAAGGGCTGAATATGCCAGTGTGCTTTTGGTTTGTATTTCCTCAGAAATAATTTTAGATTTTTAGAAATCAGAGATTTTCCAAATGTAATTAGTAAATCGGGTTGTAATGATTGATGTACTTTGCCGTTATGACCTCCTAAAAATAAATCTTGATGGCGAATGACAGTTTTATTACCATGTGCATTAGAGATGATGTCTCCCAAGACGGGTATTTTATACTTTTCGGTTAAATCATTAATAGGAAAATCAATAGAATCGGTTTGACCAATTACTATAAGTTTGTTGTGAAATTGCGACCAATCTTTTTTTAACTTTTCAAGTTGAGAAGGTAATAAAGATGGGATTCCAAGTTCTTCTTTAAAAACAGGGATGTCATTGGTAAATTGTATTTTTTTTCCTTCTTCAGGATAAAAAGGTTCTCGTAGAGGTATATTAATGTGTACTGGTCCGAATGGTTGTGAAGTTTTGTTAATTGCCTCATTAATAGTTCTATAAAAATGCCATTGGGCATCATTATGTGTAATATCTACAGGTAAAGTGAAGCTTGCTTTAACATGATTTCCATAAATATTTTCCTGTCTTATGGTTTGTCCATCATATTGATCAATCCATTCTGGTGGACGATCAGCTGTAAGAACTAATAAAGGAATTTGTTGATAGTAAGCTTCTGCAATGGCTGGTGCATAGTTATAGGCAGCAGACCCAGAAGTACAAACCAATACAACAGGTTTTTTAGTGTATTGCGCCATACCTAAGGCAATAAATGCTGCTGAACGTTCATCACTAATAGTTTTTGTAGTGATTTTTGGGTGTCGAGTAAAGGCTAAAGTTATTGGCGCACATCTTGATCCTGGAGAGAGAATGGCATGTTCAATCCCATGTTGGGCACAAATTTCTGTGAGGTTGAATATAGATTGTAATTGCCCCAAATTATTAGCTATTGATTACATGAAGTAAAGTATTAATCTTTAATTCCGTTTCTTCCAATTCTTTGTCTGGATCAGAATCTTCTGTTAAACCAGCTCCGGCATAAAAAACTGCATTTTTGTTACTGATTTGCATGCACCGCAGATTTACAAAAATAGATGTCTGATTACTCAAATTTATTGGGCCTAAATATCCACTGAAAAATGCTCTATTGTTTCCTTCATTTTTTGAGATAAAATCATTAGCTTTTTCCTGAGGCATGCCACAAATAGCAGAAGTAGGGTGTAAAAGATTCAACATTACTGATCCTAATTGAGGAAAATTAGTTGTTTTCATGTCTACAGAAAAAATGGTTTTAAGATGAAGTAAATTACCTGCTATTACAGTTTTAGGGCCATTTTCCTCAAATTCCCTTAATCTGATTTTTTTAAAACAATTGATAATGTACCGACTTACCAGAGCCTGCTCCTCTATTTCTTTTTGTGTCCATGCAATGGAAGATAGAGATGATTTTCCATCATATTTTTGTGTGCCTGCTAATGCAACTGTTTTAAAATAACGATCATCTTTTACTTCGATTAATAATTCTGGAGTAGCTCCCATCCAAGTTCCTGCTTCGGGTATAGATACTATCGATATGAAAGCATTAGGGTAAGTGGAACACAGTTTTTGGAATGTTTCAACTGCATTAAATTTTTCTGGCAGTTGTATATTTTTACTTCTAGAAGCTACTATTTTTTGAAAAGATCCTTCTTTTATTGCCTCAACTCCTTTGGAAACATATTTACGAAATGATTCGTTTTCGGTACAATAAATAGCAACATCGCTGTTGTAATATAGATCAATTGCTTCAGGTATTCTTTGATAATTGATGCCTCCATTTTCATTAGGGTTATCTTTTTCAATGGTGGGTTTGTTGTTATATGAAGCTTTAAAATCTGCTTCAATGAAATATCCATTTTCTTCTTTAGAATATGGATGAAAAACGAAACCAGAGTGGTTATTCTCAATATCTTCAATATTAAAAATAGTTGTGTTTCCAAAAAGTATTTGTTTGGTATTTGTTTGTGGATTTTGCCAAAGTGCCACCCCTTTTTTATGCTGTACTGCATGTGCTAGAATACTTTCAAAAAAGTGTTTTTCATTAATATTTTCCAATGTATTTACTGCCGCCTCCTTCATAAGCTATCTTTTTTTATCCAAAATAGCCATAGTAAGGCGTGTTATACATACTAATTCATCCTTTTCAGATGTAATTCTTATTTCCCATACCTGTGATCTTTTACCAATGTGAATGGGAGTAGCTTTACCATATACATATCCTGATCTTACACTTTTTATATGGTTAGCATTGATTTCTTGTCCTACACAAATTTGATTTTCGGTATCAATATTAGTATGTGATGCTACACTTCCTAAAGTTTCAGCTAAAACTACCGAAGCTCCACCATGTAATATACCATAAGGTTGATGCGTACGATGGTCTACGGGCATTTTTGCACATACATAATTTTCTCCAAATTCAGTAAATTCAATACCTAGATGTTCCATCATGGTATTTTTACTCATGCTATTCAGTTCTTCTAAGGTTATTTCAGTATGTTTCATTTTTTATTAAAAAAAATTAAAAAATGTGATAAGAACATCTAATCGAAAAAGTTTAATTTTGAAACTCTCAAAAATAGGATAAAATTGAAAAGCAAAAAAATATATCTTGTGCGCCATGGACAGACCGACTATAACTTAAAAGGAATAGTACAGGGGAGTGGTATCGATGCATCGATAAATAATACAGGAAGGGCACAAGCTGATAATTTTTTCGAATCATATAAGGATGTTCTGTTCGATAAAGTATACACTTCAGCTTTACAAAGAAGTATTCAATCTGTCGATAAATTCATCAAATCAGGTATTCCGCATAAAATATTGACAGGGCTAAATGAAATTAATTGGGGTAATAGAGAAGGGAAAGTCTTCACTCCAGTAGAAGATATTTATTTTCAACAAGTAATTGAAGCTTGGAGATTAGGAGACACAGCATTGAAGATTGATGGAGGAGAAAGCCCTGAGGATGTTAGGGATAGACAAAAGATTGCTTTAAGGGAGATTTTATCTCGTGAAGAAGAAGAAACGATATTGATATGTATGCACGGTCGAGCAATGCGTATATTTTTATGCCTAATTCTAAATTATCCATTATCCAGAATGGATGAGTTTGAACATCACAA
>JAOUKH010000146.1 GCA_029882685.1 Cyclobacteriaceae bacterium | reverse complement strand
AGCAAAAGAAAACTACAAAATTAAACAACGTCAGAATGTAGCAAAAATGAATGAAGTAGGTGCTACATTAACAAAAGCCCGAAGAGAATTGGAAGGAATGTCAGCGATGGTGCAGTCATTCTCAATTGTAGCTCCTGAAGACGGAATGCTTATCTATAAAAAGGACTGGAGAGGCAACGCTATAAAAGCGGGTTCACAAATAGGAGTGTGGGATCCTGTTGTGGCCACTTTGCCCGACCTTTCTATAATGATCTCAAAAACGTATATCAATGAAGTGGATATACGAAAAGTGAAAGCAGGGCAAATGGTTGATATAGGGCTAGATGCATTTCCAGAAAAAAAATTGAAAGGAAAAGTAATTAGTGTGGCTAATGTAGGTGAGCAACGCCCAAATTCTGATGCTAAGGTTTTTCAGGTGAATGTACAGTTAGCCGGATCGGATCCATTATTGCGTCCAGCAATGACCACCAGTAACTCCATTATAGCAAAAACTGTTGAAGATGCCATGTTTATTCCATTGGAGTGCCTTCATAGTCAATTTGACTCTATAACCTATGTATTTAAAAAAGATGGTATAAAAACCATAAAACAAGAAGTCCAAATTGGTGACACCAATACAGATGAAGCAATTATTTTGGCAGGCTTAGAAGAAAAAGAAAAAATTTATTTATCCATACCTAATGGGTATGAAGATGATGAGGTGATATTAATTCCTGAAATGGACGGTAAACGTTCTCAACCAGAACCTGAAGAAATAGAAGAAGAACCTGAAGAAGAAATGATTACTTTGCCTAATGGCAAAAAAATACCTGCCAGCCAGATGAAAGGAATGCGTGGAGGAGGAAAAAAGAGGGGAAGTAAATAGTTCATGATGCGAGAACGATTATTAGCCAATTTCTATATTGCTTTTGAGGCAGTATTAGCTAACAAACTACGTTCCATGCTCACTGCATTGGGGATAATATTTGGTGTGGCAGCTGTAATAGCTATGCTAGCCATTGGAGCAGGAGCTCAAGAGGAAATTCTAGAACAGATAAAGCTAGTAGGAGTAAACAACATTATTGTAAAACCGATAGTAGAACAGACCGATGAAAATATAGGAGAAGAGTTAGGTGAAAAGGAAAAAAAGAAATTTTCGCCAGGATTAACGCTTAGAGATGTTGAGGCTGTAAAAAAAATAATTCCAGATATTACTAAAGTAAGCCCTGAAATTTTATTAGAAACACACATTATAAAAGGAGGGATTAGAAGATCTGCAAAATTGGTAGGTGTAGAACCAGCCTATTTTCAGATCAGCAATTTTGAATTGCAAGATGGGTCTATGTTTAATGAACAGCAATTAATAAAGGGAGAGCCCGTCTGTATTATTGGGAAGAGCGTAAATGCTAAGTTTTTTCCTACGGAGAACCCTGTAGGAAAACAAATTAAATGCGGAAATCAATGGTTGCGGATTGTTGGTGTACTTAAAGAAAGGTTAATTTCAGAATCAAGCATTTCGAATTTGGGCATTCGAGATTATAATATGGATGTATATACACCATTGCAAACAATTTTGATTCGTTATGAAAATCGTGATTTAATTACGCAAAAAATGATTCAAAATGCTAACAGCAATGGAGGAGGAGATGATGAAGATGATTTAAAAACAACAAACTACCATCAAATTGATCGTTTAGTAGTACAGGTAGAAGAAACAGAAAAGCTAAACCCTACTGCTGATATCGTTTCCAGATTATTGAGAAGAAGGCATTATGACGTAGTAGATTATGAAATCACAATTCCAGAGTTACTTCTTAAACAACAACAACGCACAAAAAGTATTTTCAACTTTGTACTTGGAGCCATTGCTGGCATTTCGTTGTTGGTGGGAGGTATTGGTATTATGAATATTATGTTGGCATCTGTAATGGAACGAATTAAAGAGATAGGGCTACGACTTTCTATTGGAGCAAAAAAAGACGATATCATTATGCAGTTTATGTGTGAAGCGGTAATGATAAGTGTTTCAGGAGGAATTGTAGGAGTGATATTGGGAGTATCAATGGCTTTAATAGTTTCGAATTTTGCAGATATCCCAACAATCATAACATTTTCATCTATTCTTTTATCTTTTGGAGTGGCTGCAACAGTAGGACTTATTTTTGGGATAACTCCTGCCAAAAAAGCGGCTGAACAAGATCCGATAACATCATTACGATATGAATAAAATCAACTATTATATAGTAGTACTTTTTGTACTTCATTCCTTTAGCACGTATGGTCAGAAGAAACTTACTCTGGAAGATATTATTGTACAAGCTCAAGAGCAATCTCCTTTTTCAAAGCAAGCTGAAACACGTAAGGAGAATAGATATTGGCAGTATCGTTTATACAAATCAAATTATAACCCTCAATTACGTCTAACAGGGAATGTTCCTGCATACAATAAAGAGATTGCTGCCATAGAACAAAATGATGGAACGATTGATTTTAGATCAATTCGTAGAACTAATTCATCAGTTAATTTAGGATTAATACAGCCTATCAGTTTTACTGGAGGGGCTGTTTCCGTAAATAGTTCTGCAAACTATTTCAGTAATCTAGACAATTCAGCCTTAAATGGCTGGAATGGAACGGTATATAACGTACAGTTATACCAACCCTTATTTGGGTTTAATGAATTAAAGTGGGATAAAAACATTGAGCCTCTTCGTTATGAGGAATCTAGAAGATGATATGTGGAAGAAATGGAATTTATTTCCACACAAGCTGTTGATCGTTTTTTTTCTTATTTAGATGCGCAAATCAACTTACAGATTGCAAAGTATAACTTAGCGAATAATGACACTATTTATAAAATAGAAGAAGGAAGGTATAACCTTGGCACTACCTCTAAGGATAAATTATTACAGGTAGAGTTACAGCTTTTACGATCAAAACAATCAGTGGCACAGGCCAATCTTGACTTGCAAACCAATAGATTGCGATTACGAACATTTTTAGGTTTAAATGAGGAGTCGGATTTTGAATTTGTATTGCCAGAAAGTACTCCTCAATTTGATATATCTTTAGAAAAAGCATTGGAAAGTGCAAAGAACAACCGATCTGATTACATCGCTTTTGAAAGAAGAAAAGTTGAGGCAGAAAAAGAAATTGCACAGGCACGAGGACAGCGTTTCAGAGCTGATCTAACGGCTTCGTTTGGAGCAAATAATAATGCGGTGGATTATGGTGGTATTTATGTAAACCCTGACAACCAACAAAGGGCAAATATCCAGCTTGACATCCCTATCTTAGATTGGGGAAGAAATAAATCACGGATGAAAACAGCCTTAGCCAATAAGCAATTAAACGACTATGTTATTGCGCAAGATGAAGTGAATTTTGAACAAGAAGTAATTACCCTAGTAAGACAAATGGAAGTGATACGATTGCAAGTTGAAATAGCTAAAGCTTCCGATAAGGTAGCTCAAGAACGTTACATAGTAGCTCAAAACCGTTATCTGATTGGCAAAATTGATATCACCAATCTCAATATTGCACTAACGGAAAAGGATGATGCAAAACGTAGCTATGTAAATGCGCTAAGAGCATTTTGGAAAGCATATTACGATTTACGAAGGTTGACACTTTACGATTTTTCCAATAATCAATTACTCTACAATCCCGATTTAGAATAAAAAATCCTGCACAACTGGTGAAATGGTATTGTTTTTTCTGTCATTAAAAAAATGTGAAGCAGAACTACTACCTCAGGTGATATAATTATGTGCTAATTTTTTCTTCCTGCAAAAACCATTGTCCAGTATACACCAGAAGTACTGGCCCCTAGCTCATCAAAATCAGGATTCATAATATTGGAACAATGACCTGTACTTTTTATCCATCCTGCTACTACTTCTTTTTCAGTAGCATATCCCATTGCTATATTCTCTCCAACTGTTGACCAATCTGTATATCCAGTATTTTTGACCCTTTCTGCAACATCTGGCCCTCTTTTTTCCTCATGACTAAAATAATTTGTCTTTTTCATTACCTGACTATGTTTTAATGCAGCAGTTTCTAAATTTTTATTCCATTTTAAAGCGTGGGTAGGCATAAATTTAACGCTACCACACCTACACCCTCGTTTACGGAAAGCATTTATTTCTTGAAGCAGGACTGCTTTATTAATCTCTTGAGGAGCAAGTTCATAATTTGAGGTATTTAAAACTTTATTGGTGCATGCATTTAATAATAATGCCATGCAAAAGAGCAACGATATTCTTGTATATACTATTATGAGCTGCTTTTTCAAAGTATGTTAAATTTTTTAAATGTGTTAATAGTTGGTCAAAAATATTAAGAAAAAAAAGTAAGTTTATAATGCAATGTAAACAAAATATCAAATTATTATCTGATGTTACGTAAAACACATATTAACTAACTGATGTAGTTAATGTTCCAAACTTAAATACATATATTAGACGGTTTGGATGGCTTATCATAAAAATATTTAATGTTTAGTTGAAAAATCATGTCATTTAAATGAGTATTGTAACAAACCATAGACCTTAAAATAGTCACTATGAATTTTAAAAATTTATTATTAATAATTGCCCTTTTCATTACACTACATACTAGTGCACAAATAAGCAAGTCTCAATACCAACAAATTGACAGCCTATTTATTGAGTGGAATAAACCTAATCACCCAGGAGGAGTAATTGGAATTATGAAAAATGGAAAGACTGTTTTTTCAAAAGCCTATGGTCTAGCAAGCTTGGAGTATTTAGTGCCAAATTCCACAGGCACTTTGTTTAATACAGCATCCGTTTCCAAACAATTTACCGCAATGGGAATTGTTATACTTCACCAACAAGGGAAATTGTCCGTTGATGATGATATTCGAAAACATCTACCCGAACTACCAGATTTTGGTGAGACCATAACAATAAGTCATTTACTGCATCATACTAGTGGGCTGAGAAGCCTTCATGCCATGCTTGGACTTGCTGGCTGGAGAAGTGATGATGCTAGAACAAATGAAGATCTCAATAGGTTTGTGTTAAATCAGCGTGACCTAAACTTCAAGCCAGGAGATGAATATTTGTACTGTAATACTGGGTATATGTTAATGCTCAATATTATAGAAAAAATTACTGGTGAAGAATTTTCTATATGGATGGAGAATTCAGTATTCGAGCCTCTGGGAATGACCAATACATATGTTGAAAATAACTATAGCAGAGTTGTGCCTGATAATGCCACTTCTTATCACCATAAGAATAACAATCAATTTGAAAGGGCTACTGAATATTGGGGGTATACTGGTTCAGGAAACATGCATTCTAATACTAGTGATTTACTCAAATGGTTAAAGAATTTCTATGACCCCCAGCCTAATTGGGAAGCTCATTTTAAAATGCTGCAAACATTAGATAAATTTAATAATGGTGAAGATAATAATTATGCTTACGGAGTAGTTTTGGGTGAGTTTAACGGTTACAAAAAAATTCAGCATGGAGGCTCTATTGGAGGTTTTAGATCATATATCGGCACTTATCCTGATGAAAAATTAAACATTGTTGTTTTAACTAATTTCTCATCATCCTCTCCAAGTAGTAAAGCGAATCAGATTTCTGGAATATTATTAAAAAAAGCTACTACAAATAATACAGGAAAAGAGGCTGTTAGTAAGGTAAAGACCATCAAACTTTCTAGTGATCAACTAAAAAAACATGAAGCTTCTTATTGGAATGACAAAAACAATTATGTTAGAAAAATTTACTTGAAGGACGACACTTTGAGGTACTTTCGTTCTGAAAATAATGAAAGCCCACTTGCTCCTATCGGGAAAAACGAATTCCTAATGTTGAGTGATAATGAAGATGTTAAAGTCAAATTTGAATTAGAGAATAACGGAGAAAAAACAATGTTATTGACAGTTGATAATAAATCTCCAATCCAATTAAAATCATTTGATCCTATTTCTTTAAAAGAGGATTTGACATCCTATACAGGTGAGTTTTATAGCCCAGAATTGGAAACAACTTATGTAATTTCAGTAGTGAATAAAAAACTATCATGTCATCATTCTCGCCATGGAGATTTTGAGTTGAGGATTCTCAAAAAAGATGTTTTAGAAGGTCAGTGGCCTTTTAATATCGCTAAATTTTCAAGGGACAAAAATGGAGTAGTTTCTGGCATATATGTTACTAATGGTAGGGTAAGAAACCTTTGGTTTGAAAAAAAGAAGTGAGATTTTTATTACTGTCATTCGAATAAAATTCAGTAATAATCAGCTTCAAAACATCAACTTTCAGGGTTGCTCAACAGCCAGGCATGTTGTGAGTAGTTTGTATATTCATTCTTACTCTACCACCAATATTTTAATTTCCAATTGACTAGGATTCAGGCTAAGTCCATAAGTTTTTAAGAGATAATTTCTTGTTTCTTCAAAAGATGAAATTGGTATATCGAATTCAAAATAACCATTTAGTGCAGTTTGGTCATCAATTAATATTTTAAACATACTCTCTAATTCTTGAATTAATATTTGCATCAGTATACCACTTCCTTTCCAATGAGTCTGTGTTGCTGAAGTCCCCATACCATGGTAAACCTTAGTAGTATCAATTGCATTTTGAATAAATAAGCTATCTTTTACTAGATGCATTATATAACCTTCAACTAGTTTTTTCTCAGTTTTCAACTTGTAACCCAATTCTGTCATTAAAGATTCTGTGATTTTATCCTTTATTGTATAGGTTGGAATTTCGGGTGGAATCTTAAACCGAATATCATATCTGTTAGTATCCTTCACCAAAATCGTATTCTTTTTTTTATCGAGTAAAAAAGCTACAACATCTTCAAGTGGTCTATTAACATAACTTAATTCCATTTTGTTGAATTGCATTCCATTCACACCATTCATTGAATTATTAACATTGACTTCAATAGGATATATTAATTCTTTATCAAAATCGTTATTCAAAGCAGCACTTACTGTAGTGGGATCAGCTGCTTTTATCTGGGGATAATATTTCTTTCTCAGTAATTCATCAATCATTTCTGTGGTCAATTGAGCTGGATACCCTCTCCATCTTATATTACCTGTTTTGTCAATTAGGAACGTTGTTGGGTATAAATTTATTCCAAATTCATCTATTACATTACGTGCCGTATCACTTCCAATATTAGCTAAAATCTTTTTTTTTGCTAGGAATTTCTTAATAGTAGTTTCTTCTTCAAAGGATACAGCTACAAACACAATATCTTCTTTTGCATAAAGTTTGGATAGGTCGTTTAAGTGCGGAATTGTATAAACACATGGAGCGCAAGTAGTATACCAGAAATCAAGAACAATAGCCTTATTTTCTATCCCCTGAAATTCATAGTTGGGATTTTCTATCCATTTTTCAATCGAAATATCTGGGATAATTTCACCTACATGAACTTGGGCTTTACTTTTAGAAAATACTGTTATCGTTAATATTCCAATTAGCACAAATAACTTTTGCATATCTACTTTGATTAGAAATATTGTTTCTAAATATATATAATTACTCATAACATAAATACATCACACATATGTTGGTTATATTACTTATACTATACGTGATAAATCTAAATATACTATAATTTAATGGTAGATTCAACCAATAAATTTTCACTTGGCATCAACTATCTCCTTGAGGGGATTACAGGGGTGTTATTAATTTCTATGTATATCATGTTTTAGCAAAGCTATTCCTTTTTAATACAACAAATTCGATGAGTTTTCACCCATTATTATATATTTGTGTGGATGCATTTATTAATGCTATGATTTTACCTATATGAGTTATCCTAAATAAGAAACACAATCATATGACTACCCACTCAAATTCACGAAGAAGTTTTATTAAGAAAACAGCCATTGGCTCAGCAACATTGTTAGCAGGAGGTGTCTTACCTCAATTTAGTGCAAAAAGTTATGCACGAATAGTAGGGTCGAATGAAAAAATTAGGGCTTCGGTAATGGGCGTGAATAGCAGAGGGTATGCCCTTGCTACAAATTTTGCACAACAGGAACGGTGTGATGTTATTCATATTTGTGATGTTGACAGCCGTGCTATTACAAAATGTTTGAAAGGACTTGAAGATAGGCAGACTGTTAAGGCGAAAGGGTTTACAGATTTTAGGGAATCGTTAGAAAGTAAAGACGTAGATGTATTGGTTATCGCAGCTCCAGATCATTGGCATGCGCCTGCATCCATCATTGGACTTCAAGCAGGTAAACATGTGTATGTTGAAAAACCATGTAGTCATAATCCAAATGAAGGAGAGTTACTTGTACAAGCAGCTAACAAATATGGAAAGGTAATCCAGATGGGAAACCAACGAAGGTCATGGCCCAATGTAGTTGAAGGTATTAATGCCTTAAAAAATGGAGCTATCGGTCGTGTTTATTTTGGCAAAGGGTGGTACACCAACAATCGTCCTTCCATGGGAATTGGAAAAGATGCTCCTGTTCCCGAATGGTTAAATTGGGATTTATGGCAAGGTCCTGCACCAAGAAAAACTTTCAAGGATAACATTGTGCATTATAACTGGCATTGGCTCTGGCACTGGGGAACTGGTGAGGCATTAAATAATGGAACACACATGATTGACTTATTACGCTGGGGAATGGAGGTTGATTACCCTACAAAGGTGAGTTCGCATGGCGGCAGATATCGATATCAGGACGACTGGGAAACTCCAGATACACAGGTAATCAACCTTGACTTTGGCAATAAATTGTCTATGACCTGGGAAGGAAGAAGCTGTAATGGAAAAAATAATGAAGGTAGTTCTGTTGGGGTAGTATTTTATGGAGAAAATGGAAGCCTACTTATTCCATCAGGTAATAGTTATACCCTATTTGATTTAAAAGGAAACGTGGTGAAAGAAGTGAAAGACACCAAAGAAGTTGACCCTAGAAATGCCACAAACCCTGCGGAACATCTGGATGGTATACATATCAGAAATATGTTCGATGCCATAAATAATGGAACAAAACTAAATGCAGATATTGATTCGGGGCATAAAAGCACCTTGCTGGTTCAGCTTGGAAACATTTCGCAACGAGTAGGAAACACCCTAAATATTGACCCTAAGAATGGTCATATTATTGGTGATGCCAAGGCACAAAAACTATGGAGTAGATCCTATGAAAAAGGATGGGAAATAAAGTTATAATTACAAATCAAGTATGCATTCAAGAAGGAAATTTATTGAAAAAATAGGTAAAGGAGCGGCTCTCTCTACACTTGCTTTATCTACTCCAACAAGTATCACTGCACAATTAATTTCAAAAAAAGAACCTCTATTGAAGCCTATGAAAATAGGCATTATCGGGGCTGAAAACTCTCATACAAGAGGGTTTGGCAAAATGTTCAATATCGATAAAAAATTCCCAGGCATGGAAGTGAAATATGTTTGGGGAGAAACCGAAGCATTTGCTAAAGATGCTATGGAACGAGGAGGAATACCAAACATGGTAAAAGACCCTGAAGAAATGATCGGAAAAATTGATGCATTAATTGTAGATCATCGACATGGGAAATATCATTTGAAAGCAGCAACTCCATTTATTAAAGAAGGTATTCCTTCATTCATAGATAAACC
>JAOUKH010000145.1 GCA_029882685.1 Cyclobacteriaceae bacterium | reverse complement strand
ATACAAAAACAACTTCAGGTTTCAGTATGCAAGAAGTATTACTCGGTCCATCATTAGGAAAAAGCTATATCATAAAAAAAGGACTTGATGAGGGTGATGAGATAGTAGTAAATGGCACATTCAGCGTTGATGCAGCAGCTCAATTAGCTGGAAAATCGAGTATGATGAGTATGCGAAAAGAAAGTGATGAAATTAAAATAGTCAACACTCCAGAAATTGAATCCATACCATTGAAAAAGAGCCATTCATTATTTAATGAATTTCAAAAAATAATAAAACAGTACATGGAAATAAAAAATGCTTTAGTTGATAGTGACAGTCATAGCACAGCAAGTAAAGCAAAAGTGATGCGACAACTTGTATCCAATATTGACATGAAAGCACTAGATGATAAACAACATAACTATTGGATGCTGTTAGCTCCTGTCTTTCAGAAAAGTCTCTCTTCTATTGAAAACAATGCTGAATTAGAGGTACAGCGAATGCATTTCATTAATCTTTCCAATAGCATGACTGCAATGGTGAAATCATTCTCATTGGTAAACAACAGCACTATTTATTTGCAACATTGCCCTATGGCCAATAACAACAAAGGAGCTAATTGGCTAAGTATGGAAAGTGAAATTCATAATCCGTATTTTGGTGAAATGATGCTAACATGTGGAAGTATTGAAGAGAAAATTAAATAATTATATCCTACATAAATATATACAACTATGAAAACACAACTATCATTATTTTTCATCGCCTTGCTAACCTTTAGTTGTTCTACTCCTTCTACTGATAAGGAAACTAAACAGCACAAAGAAACGCACGAACACCAACATGATGTAAGTACAGAAAAAGAGCAAGTGAAAAAATCTAAGAGTCCTAAAACGAGTGCCATGGGTAATCTAGGCAATAACCATATCCATATTGAATACAGTTCTCCAAGTGTACGTGGAAGACAAATTTGGGGAGGACTAGTGCCATATGGTGAAATTTGGGCTTCAGGCGCACATATGGCTACCTCAATAAATTTCAGTGACGATGTAAAAATTGGTGATGTTATTATACCTAAAGGCAAGTATGCTTTCTTTACTATTCCAGGTGAGGAAGAATGGACTGTAATATTTAATAAAAACTGGGAGCAACATCTAGCTGATGATTATGATCAAAAGGAAGATATTGTTAGAATAAAAGTTATTCCACAAGAAAATTCTTTCGTAGAAGCTTTACAATATAAAGTTACTGCAACGGACAATTCTAAAGGATTCATTTCTTTGGAATGGGGAGAAATAATGATTTCAATCGAAGTAATTAATAATTAAATTTATAAATAATAATAAAATGAAAAACAGAAAAACAACAACTCAAATAGCTATTGCATTAACCTTTATATTCGGAGTGTTCACAGCGTGTAATTCGTCTAACTCTTCAGAGGAACATACAGATAGTCATGACCATAGCAATATGGAAAGTCACGATCATAGCAATATGGAAATGAAAGCCACTTCTACTATTGATGTAAATAATCAATATACTTCTATTAGTAAAGAAAGCGTAGATCAAGTTATATCGGCATACATTGACATTAAAGATGCTTTAATTGACACAAATGCTGAAACAGCTAAATCAAAAGCTGAAAACTTTTTAAACGGAATAGACGAAGAAGTAAAACGAGCATTGGGTACTATTACATCAAGTGTCTCAAAAATTGCCAATAGCTCTGAAGTTGAAAACCAACGATCTGATTTTGAAATATTATCTAAAGAAATGTATGAATTGGTTAAATCAACAGAATCAAACACTACAGTATATAAGCAATACTGTCCTATGGCTTTCAATAATAAAGGTGCCTATTGGTTGAGTGTAGACAAACAAGTTCTAAACCCCTACTTTGGAGACAAAATGCTTAAATGTGGAAGAGTAGAAGAAACAATTTCAAGTAATGAATAAGCTACTATTATTTGCATTGACAATACTGATGTTTTGTCAATGCACTCCTTATGAAAATAAAGATCATACTACTGACAATAATCAAGAAGCTAACGATATTGCCGCTGTATTTTCTGATAAAATTCAGCTCACTGATTTAGAAGGTAACCCTCTGAGTTTAGAAGAACAGAAAGGAAAAACGATCATACTCAATGTATGGGCTACTTGGTGTAAACCTTGCATAAGTGAAATGCCTACTTTTGAAATTTTACAAGAAAAATTACCAAAAGAAAAATACACCTTAATTCTCGCCTCAAATGAATCATTAAAGAAAATAAATAAATTCAAGACTAAAACAGATTTCAATTTGCAATTTGTCCAACTGAATACCTCTCTAGAATCACTTGGAGTGTATGCATTGCCTACTACATTTATTATAAACAACAAAGGCGAGTTAGTAATTACAGAAAACGGAAGCAAAGATTGGGGTTCTCCTGAATCTATTGAAGAGATAACTCATTTACCTAAACTATAACCCAATGAAAAAATCAAATTTATCATTTCTATTTTTTGCATTTGTATTTCAATTTTGTACTGACTCAGGTTTAAATGACTCTATCATCGCTATTGATTCACCTGCTGGTGAAAATTCGGAAGAACCTTATTTAACAAAAGGTGCTGATGGAAATTTATACTTATCTTGGATCGAACGCAATGATAATGTAGCCACGCTAAAGTATGCCATGTGGCAAGATGATTCATGGTCTACACCTGAAAGAATTGCAGAAGGAAGTGATTGGTTTGTGAATTGGGCTGATTACCCTGCAATAGCTATTAATAAATCTGGAGATATGATTGCTCATTATCTTCAAAAAAGTGATACTGCTACTTTCAGTTATGATGTAAAGGTGGTAGCAAAAAAAGCCACAGATGAAACTTGGTCTTCTCCTATTAAATTGCATAGCGATACTGTAAATGCTGAACATGGTTTTGTTTCAATGCAACCCTTCGATGACGGTCACTTTTTCTTGACATGGCTTGATGGTAGGAACACCACAAGTAATATAAATCATAGTGGTCATGGAAGTGGAACGATGACAATCCGAGGTGCTACAATTGATGCTGATTTAAATATTATTAAAGAAAATGAACTTGACAATAAAACATGTGATTGCTGTCAGACAGGTGCTACAATAGTGAATAATAATCCAATTGCAGTATATAGAGATCGTTTAGAAGGTGAAATAAGAGATATGTCTATCGTAAAATACAACAATGGCAATTGGAGTAGCCCAAAAACCATATATCCTGATAACTGGGAAATAGCTGGTTGCCCAGTAAATGGCCCTAGAATTTCCGCTAATAATGGTTCTATTGCAATAGCATGGTTTTCAGTATCAAATGATTTGGCACAAGTGAAACTCATTTTCTCGGATGATGTTGGGGAAACATTTAGTACACCAATAATGGTGGACGACACCACTCCTTTTGGGCGGGTTGATGTTGATATGCTTAATAATTCTACTGCAATAGTAAGTTGGTTAGACAAAGGTGACGGTGAAGCAGAGATAAAAGTAGCAAAATATAATAGGGATGGAATAATAGGAAAAGTCATAGTAGTAGCCCAATCAAAAGAATCTCGCTCTAGTGGCTTTCCTCAAATGGCAATACATAAAGAGAAAATATATTTCGCATGGACAGATTCACAAAAAACAAATCAAATTTTAACAGCGAGTATGATCTTTTAGATTTTTTTATAAATCATTGATTAACTATGTCTTATAATTATTACCTTGCGAATAATTCTAACTTTTAATCGCTTTATTTTTTGAAACATCTTGTTTTTTTTGTGTTCTGTATTTTATTCTCATCAACAGTAATAGCTCAGAACATTGAATATGATAGCCTCATTCATTTACTTGATTCTAGACAAACTAAAAAAAACAGAGTCAAAACATTAATAAAAATAGCACAAACTCCTGCAGATTATCATGATAGTACTAGACTAAAATTTATTACTGAAACAATAGCATTAAGTGAAGAGATTAATTATAACTCAGGACTTGGTACTGGATATTATTTGTTAGGTCAATACTTATTAAGCAAAGGAGCGTATGATTCAGCACTTACCGTTCATTTTTTAAGTATCTCAAGCCGACAACGATCAAAAAACAAAGCTGATTTATCTGAAAATTATATGAGCTTAGGCTCAATCCACGAACATCAAAGTAACTATGCTTCTGCACTAGAGTATTTCATGAAGGCACTTACTCTTAAAGAAACAATACATGACAGCACAGGTATTGCTGACTGCTACAATAGTATCGCTGTTGTTCATAAATATCAGAGAAATTACAGTCTGTCGCTTAAGTATTTCTTATATAGTTTAAACATCAGAAAAAAGCTATCTCATAAAAATGAGATAGCGCACTCCTTAAACAATATAGGAGTGATTTATCGAATACTAGGAGAATATCAAAAAGCAAGAGAGTATTACATTGAGAGTTTAAAAATCAAACTCAAATTTAATGATGAAGATGGCACTAGCAATGCCTATAACAATATTGGCATAACATATTTCTACGAAAATGAATTTGACAAAGCACTCGAATATTATCTTAAAAGTCTAAAAATAAGAGAAAAGTTAGGAAACAAAGGTATTCTATCTTCTTCTTATTTGAATATAGGTGAAGTATATTTTAAACTAAAAAAATATGAAAAATCATACGAAAATCTACAACTGGCTTTAGACCTCTCCATTGAAACAGGCAATAAAGATGACCAAATGCTCACCTATAAAGTAATGGCTGAGCTTGAAAAAGAACAGCGCAATTTCGAAAAGGCGGTCGTTAATATGGAAAAGTACACTAGCTTAAACGAAAGCATCTATTCTGATAAACAAAGTGATAAAATAGCAGAAATTCAAACCAAATACGAAGTAGGTAATAAGGAACGAGAGATTGAACTCCTCCAAAAAGAAAACGAAATAATAAGTATTAAAGAAAAAAGTAACACAATAATCAGAAACACATTTATAATAGTAACGGTTATCATCTCTATTCTAATTTTTGCCATCATGAGAAGTTATTGGGAAGAATTAGCAAATAGTAAACTACTCAAAAAACAAAAATCTGAAATTGAACTACAAAACAAAACCTTATTAGAGTTAAGTCATGATAAAGACCATCTCATGCACATTGTAGCACATGACCTAAGAAGTCCATTAAATCAAATTGAAGGACTAGTTAAATTAATTTCATTGGAAAGTGAAGTGTTAACAGACCAACAACTAGAGTGTATAGAAAGGATAAAACATTCCACAAATCACTCTAAAGAATTACTCTCTAAAATTTTAAGTGTGAGATCTATAGAGTCTGCCAAGATAAAAATGAAATTAGAGAAAATTGATTTGAGTACAATTGTGGCAGAAGTAATTCAAGACTTTGAAACTGACGCAAAAAATAAAAAAATAGGAATAAATCTAAACGTTACAGAAAACGATGACCTTAATGCTTCAATAGATAAAAATTTTACAAAACAAATTATAGATAATCTACTTTCAAATGCTATTAAATTTTCATCTCCTGAAAACAATGTTGACATAAATTTAAAAAAGCACAATAAGAAAATAAGAGTTGAAGTAATAGATAATGGACCTGGCATTCCTGATGATGACAAAGATAAATTATTCAAAAAATATCAAAAACTAACCCCTCAACCCACTAGTGGAGAAACTTCTACTGGATTAGGTCTTTCCATTGTTAAAAAATATATTGAAATCATGAATGGCAAAGTATGGCATGAAGACAATATTGAAAAAGGGTCTAAGTTTATTGCTGAATTTAATGAAGCATAATCTAAATATCGCAAATTGCTTCATAACAACTATCTTACAATAGTTTCAACAATTAAGAGGTAAACTATTTTAAAATTAAATATCTTCACCCCCAATTATGGCAGAATTTGAAGATAGTTACAAGCATCGTGGAATGCGTAAAAAATTAGTGAAACTTCTAGAGAATAAAGGCATCACAAATCATCATGTATTAAATGCAATTGGTAAAGTGCCTAGACATTTCTTTTTCGATAATGCATTTGTTGAACATGCTTATCAAGACAAAGCTTTCCCTATCGGTGAGGGACAAACTATTTCTCAACCCTATACTGTAGCTTTCCAATCAGAATATTTACGCATTAAGCCTGGTAATAAAGTGTTAGAAATTGGCACTGGCTCTGGCTATCAAGCATGTGTATTATTAGAGTTAGGAGCCGAATTACATACAATCGAATATCAAAAAAATTTATATGATCGCACTAGAAGGTTTTTACCAAAAATGGGATATACTACTAACTTCTATTATGGAGATGGCTCAAAAGGCATTCCTTCACAAGCTCCATTTGATAATATTATTGTAACAGCAGGTGCTCCTCTAGTACCCAAAAGTTTGGTGAATCAATTAACAATAGGAGGAGTACTTATCATTCCTGTGGGTGATAATGAAAAACAAAAAATGTATAGAATTACAAAATTATCTGAAAACAAATTAAAAAAAGAAGCATTTGATTTTTTCAGTTTTGTACCTTTACTAGGAAAAGAAGGATGGGGATAATTTGGCATTTAACATGTATGACTTGATAATCAATTATTGAAGTATACTTTGCTTATAACATCAAAACTGAAATGGCAAAAAAGAAAAAAAAATCGATCGATTCACTCGCTCATATGACAGAGCTAGTGCTACCAAATGACACCAATACATTGAATGATTTAATGGGAGGTCGTTTACTTCACTGGATGGATATTGCATCTGCAATATCGGCTCAAAAACATTCAAATCGTATTGTTGTAACTGCCTCTGTTGATAACGTATCCTTTTCCAAAGGAATAAAGCTTGGAAATGTAGTTACCTTAAAAGCACAAGTAACTAGGGCATTTAACTCTTCTATGGAAGTATACATTGAAGTGGAAGCTGAAGATATACCAAATGGCACTAAATTTAAAAGTAATGAAGCATTTTACACTTTTGTTGCTGTAGATCAAAGTGGTATACCTATTGATGTAGCTGAATTAATTCCTGAAACAAAAAAAGAGATCGAGCTATATGAAGGAGCTCTCAGAAGAAGGCAATTAAGACTAGTATTAGGAAAAAGAATGAAAGCTGAAGATGCTACTGAATTAAAATCAATTTTTAAACTAGATTAACATCTATGATACTGGAAGATCATTCGTTTTTGAAACACTTTATTACCGAAGAAGTTTATGTTCTTGATAAAAACACAATAGATGAAAATGAATTAATACCCAATGAAAGTGAAAAAGTAGCGGAAGAACAAAAATCAACCCCCATAAAGTTAATTTATTCAGGAGCTAACCAAAAAGAGGTGCTGGTACTTATCAACTACACCAGCAATATTGCAGATGAAGATAAAGAATTACTTTTTAAAATTCTAAAAGCGATTCAACTTACCGATAATGACATTATGCTTTTGAACATTTCTCAAAATAGCTCCGAGCAACATGCGGACTTACTTAAAAATATATCCTGTAAAAAGATAATTAGTTTTGGAACTAATTGCCCATCTTTATTTCCCGATACAGTTCCTAATTATCAAATTTCAATAGAACAAAATCGAACAATACTAAAATCACACCCCATTAACGAGATAGCATCTGATGTTGAAAAGAAGAAATTATTATGGAGTCAACTCCAAAAAGCCTTTTCATCTTAATCACAAATAAGTTTTAATTCACCTTACTTTTATGTCTCCTTGAACTAAGGTAAACTGAATGAACAACCCCGCAGCAAGCTGACGAGGTATCAGTTTGCGTTTGCTACGCAAACTATTTTGTTTCCGATGCAAGCATCGGGGAATTAAACCACATATTGATTAAACAGGTAATGGTGGCGGAATTTTTCCAAATAATTTATTTAATTCACCAACAGTAGAAGCTTTATCCCAAGATGTCATACCTTCTTTCCACACTAAAGATTCTTTAGTAAACTGATTTTCAGTTATCATTTTCTTTAATATAGAAAGCCCAAATGGGCCAATCTGTTGACCATTAACCGCAACATGATAGCTAGATTCTACTGAGATTGGAGGTGGAGTCGAAGCACCATCACCACTTTGTTGTTGCTTACTTGCTTGATTCATCATTTGATTCGCCATTCCGAATCCCATTCCCATTGATAATCCCTCACTTCCTCCAGATGGATTATTTGCCATATCTTCCATAGCAACGCCTGACTGATATTGCTGAAAAGTATTCATGTTTCCTAGTGATGAAATGCTGGCACGCTTATTAATTGCTTCTTGAATTTCGTCTGGTAAATTAATACTGGATATCAAAAAATTCTGAATAGACAACCCAATTTTTTCAAATGTATTCTCTAAAGAATCAGCTACTTCCTTTGAAAGTTCTTTAATTTGAGTGAGTAAATCAATTGTAGGCACCTTAGATTCAGCAAGTATATCGGTAAAATCAGGTATTATAAAATTTGACAATTGTTCTTCAATTTGGTCTACAGAAAAATCATCATTTGTTCCTGATATTTCCTTTACAAACAATTTAGGATCTGTTACTCTAAAAGTATAACTCCCAAAAGCTCTAATTTGAATAACACCAAATTCCGGATCTCTTTTCATTATTGGAGCAGGTGTTCCCCACAATTTATTTGTAAATAGTTTGGTGTTTACGAAATAAACTTCTGCCTTAAAGGGACTATCAAATCCATATTTCCAACCTTTTAATGTAGAAAGGATAGGTAAATTATCTGTACTTAATTCATACTTTCCAGGAGAAAAAACATCTGCAAATTCTCCATTTTCAACAAAAACAGCAGTTTGACTTTCTCTAACTACTAGTTGAGCTCCATTTTTAATTTCGTTATCATGACGTTTAAACCTATACGTAATAGTATCATTACTATTATCGAGCCACTCAATTATATCAATTAATTCACTACTAAACCATCCCATATTTTAATCTTTTAATGCTGCACCACAATTTTTACACTTTACATTTGTTGAAGAATTCAATGTTTTGCAATATTTACATTTAATATCTGAAGAAACTTGACTTTTTGTGTCAAGTTTCTCAGTTGAAGAAGAACTACTTTCTTGTGTATTAGTAGTAGTATTTAACTTTTCAAGTTCTTTTTCCTTTTTATCTAAAGCACTCTTAAACTCATCCAACTCATTTTTCGTGTCCTTAAAGTATTTCTTGTAGCTATCCAAAAGAAGTTTAAAGTCATTCCTCGTTTCAAAAGTATTGTTTTTAAGTTTAACCTTACTATCAGCGATTTTTGATTTAGCATCAGTAATAACTTGTGAGATAAGAGTAGTAATATTTACTTCACCTATTTTTTCAATACTATTTATAGACCTTTCTAGGCTCTCTGCATTTTTTTCATATTCGGATACCAAAGAATAAGTCTGCTTTATTATTCTATTCGCAATTGCCATTTTATCAATCGCAGCTTTTTCTTCTTTAATAGTTAAAGCTTCTTCCCACTTTTTTTTAGCCAAAACAATATCTTCATCAATAAATTTAGATATATTATTATATTTTAATTTAGCTGCCTCAGCTTCGCTCAAAGAATTTTCCCACCTAGTAGTTTCACCTTCAATAGAGCTACCACAAGAAATTAAAATAAACATGAAACCGAGTGACAATAACATTTTCTTAATAATCATAATTAGTTAGTTTGTATTGTTAATATAAATTTTCTTAAAC
>JAOUKH010000007.1 GCA_029882685.1 Cyclobacteriaceae bacterium | reverse complement strand
GTTCGGGCTTTAGTGTAGGTAAGGGTGCTGAAACAATTACTACCGTTCGTAGAAATCAGTTAGGAATTCGACCTTACACATCGGTAATAGAATCAAATTTTTATAGAGGTAGTGCTGCGACTTATCAACTAGGTCAATTTGATATTACTGGGTTTTACTCAAATCGACTAAATGATTCCAATGTACAAACAGATACGCTTGGTACTGAATTAGAAACTTTCTTTAATTCAATACAATTGACAGGAATGCATCGTACAGTATCAGAAATTAATGCTAAACAACAAGTACGAGAACAAAATATTGGAGGAAATGTTTTTTACCATTCTAAAAATAACAACCTACAATTGGGTGCTACATACCTTCAAACCGATTACGATACGGAATTACTTCGAAAACCAAACTATTACAATCAATTTGAATTTAATGGGAATTCCAATTTCATATATGGTATTTCTGCTTCTTACCAATGGCAAAATATAAATCTATTTGGTGAAGTAGCACAAAGTAAAAGCACAGGAATAGGAGCAGTAGGTGGTGTTTTAGCAAGTCTTACACATCAAATTGATCTGGCAATGTTATTACGACATTACGACCGAAATTTTCATAGTTTTTATGGAAATGCTTTTAGCGAAAGTACAAGAAACATCAATGAATCAGGGGTATATTGGGGGTTAAAATACAAACTCAATCCAAAATTTGTACTCTCAGCATATTATGATAAGTTCAACTTTTCATGGTTACGATATCGAATTAAAGCACCTTCTGAAGGATCTGAATATTTAGTAAAACTTGAATACAAGCCCAGTAGAAATACTGTTTTGTATTTCCAGTTTCGTGAAGAACAAAAAGAAAAAATAATTAGCGAAGAAGAACCTATTATTCAAGCTATTGGTAGTATCAAAAAACAAAATTATATTTTCAACATCGACTATCCTGGAGCTGATTTTATTACTCTAAAAACTCGTTTTCAATTTAGCTCATATCATTTTAATAATGATTACTCAACAGGCTACACTATACTTCAAGATGTATCTACTACATTTAATCAATTTACTTTTAGTGCTCGGTATGCATTATTTAATACTGATAATTTCGATAATCGACAATATGTGTATGAGAAAGATGTACTCTATGCCTTTTCTATTCCTGCTTATTCAGGAATAGGTTCTAGGATGTACTTAGTAATGCGCTACAAGTTTAACAAAAATATACATTTACAAGGAAAATATGCTTTCACAAAATATCGTGATCGTAATAGTATTAGTTCAGGAAATGAACAAATTACTGGAAATGTAAAACAAGATGTTAAATTGCAGTTGAAAATTAATTTTTAACTATACCAAGCTATGCACGCAGTAGAACTTGTAACACCGGGGAATTTACTAGCACTCATTATTGGGTGTATTATCTTTGTAGTAGCATATTGGGCTATTTTCAGAAAAGATAAGCGATAAATTTATTGTAAATCATTACAACTCCTTCTCTGTTTTTTTAACTTTGAAGAATTAATAACACAATCACTAAAATGGAAGTTAAAGGAAAAATTGCAGAAATATTTCAAACGCAACAGGTAACAGATACCTTCAAAAAAAGAGAATTTGTACTTGAATTTGCAGAAAACCCTCAGTATCCCGAGTTTGTGAAGTTTGAAATGATTCAAGATAAATGTGGTCTTCTAGACAACTATCAAGTTGGAAATGAGATTACAATATCCTTCAATCTTAAAGGTAGAAAATGGAACGATCCTAAAGGAGGCGTAAAATATTTTAACACATTACAAGCATGGAGAATACAAAGTGGAGCGTCTCAAACTCAAACTAGTACACCTGCTCCACAGGAAGGCATGGATCAGATGGAAGAACCAGGCTGGATCAATGAAGATGAAAAGACTGATGATCTTCCTTTTTAATAGTTGGCTAACTAATATTATTTTGTAACACAAAATTTAGGCTATTATGAAACTAACTTTCTTTATCACCTTATTTCTAACATCGCTATTTATTAATGATAAAGTACGACTAATTACTTACGAAGGGCAAGATATAACCACAACTTATGGTGTTCCTAATACTTTTATTGGTGAGTATAAAGGAAGAAAATCGGGTTACTTGACACTAAACGAAGATGGCTCAGGGCTTTATAAGTATGATGTTTATGGATTTTCACCAGCATCGTGTAAAAACCAACCTATACAAATAGAGTGGGGATTTATGGTGGATAAAAACAATGAAATTTTAAAATTCAAAAGAGAATATGGTTTCTCTTATCCAATTCTATTAAAAAGTGTAGGCGAGACAAGCTTTAAAGGCTGCCAAGATCAGGTTTTACTAGATTTTGTTTTGGAATATAAAGATGGAACTCTTGGTATTTCCTCCTCCGATGATTGGAAGAAACTGAAAAATTAATGCCTAATGAACTGAGCCATATTGACAAAAAAGGCAACCCTACTATGGTTGATGTTTCTGACAAGAAAGTCACCAAGAGAATTGCTAAGGCTCGTGCCGAAGTAATTGTGAATAACACCATATTAGCTGCACTTAAAGATGGAGATATTCACACCAAAAAAGGCCCTGTTTTTCATACCGCAATAATTGCTGGAGTAATGGGGGCAAAAAAAACGGCTGAATTAATTCCTTTTTGTCACCCTTTAGCACTCGAAGACTGCAAAGTGGAAATTTCTATAAATGGAAATAATATAATAATCGACACTACTGCTATTATTACAGGAAAAACAGGGGTAGAAATGGAGGCTATTACAGCAGCATCCGTGACAGCACTAACGATATATGATATGTGCAAAGCACTTTCTCATGATATGGTAATTACAGAAACTAAATTAATGTCAAAAACAGGTGGCAAGTCTGAATTCAAAAGACAATAACCTAAATGGATTAGTGCTGGTGGGTGGTAAAAGTTCACGAATGGGGAGTGACAAAGCTTTTTTAAATTATCATGGAACACCTCAGATCGAACACATCACTACATTATTAGCCAAATTCTGTAATAAAGTGTATGTTTCAGCAAAGCACAAAACCGATTATCCCAATTATCAGGTAATTGAAGATGTATTTCCATTTGAAAGCCCTTTAAACGGTATACTGTCTGCTTTCAATCATACTCCTAACCAAGCATGGTTGGTAGTAGCATGCGATATGCCGTTTATTGATGGTCGAAGTATTGAACATTTATTAACTCATCGAAAACCAAATAAATTAGCTACATGCTACAAAAACAAATCTGAAAAACCAGAGCCTTTATTTTGTGTTTGGGAAACTAGTTGCTATCCAGAATTAGTAGTGTTCCAACAAGCTGGCAATTTCAGTCCCAGATCATTTTTAATGTCGAATGATGTTCAAATGATTCCTTCAGGAAATAATAAAGTGCTTCTAAATGTTAATACATTAACAGAGTTTAATGAAATTAAAGGAAACAATTCTTAAGGGTGAGCTGCTACCCAAACTTCTCCATCATCAAACACTTCTTTTTTCCAAATTGGCACAGTTTCTTTTAGCGTATCAATAGCAAATTGACATGCCTCAAAAGCAGCTTTTCTATGTGGAGAAGAAACTGCTATTACAACAGCTATATCTCCAATATCTAAAATGCCCTTACGGTGGTAAACTGCCATTTTAATAACAGGCCACTTCTCTGAAGCTTTCTCAATAATTTTTGATATCTCCTTAATCGCCATTGAATCGTACGATTCAAATTCAAGTCGCTGAACTGATTTGTTTTGTGTACTATTACGTACTGTACCTATAAAAACATCAATAGCACCAGCGGCTGGTGATGCCACCAAATCAATCACCTCTTGAGAATCAAGTGGCTCGTCCAATATTTTTATGCGTTCATCCACCACTTACAGGAGGTATTATAGCCACGTCATCATTTTCATAAATCACCACATCATCTAAAGCATACTCATCATTCACGGCAACTAACACCGAGCGTAAATTCGAAAAAGCAGGGTATTGTGCTATCATATTTTGCTTAAGATGATTCACAGTAACTCCTGATTCCGCTTCAAAATAAGAAGCTGAAACGATATCCTTGGCAATTCCAAAAAGTTTTACTTTCACCATAATTCAAAACTAACAAATTCAGCAACTTCAAAACACTTTTTACAAGCAATTATCCTCTAGTATTTGTTAATTGCATCAATATTTTAACTCGATTATGTTTCGAACCGAACTTCATATAGCCCCATCACCTCAAAAAATATCACTAAAAGACCCTATTTTTCTCATAGGATCGTGCTTTTCAACTAATATCGGCTCACTTCTTGAAAGGTATAAATTCAACAGTTTAGCTAATCCTTTTGGTACTATTTTCAATCCTATCAGCATCAATAAATTACTAATTACTGCTCTAAACAAATCTTATTTATCTGAAAATGGATATGGCAAAAATCAAGACATCCATTTTCATTATGATCTACACTCTCAATTTTCATCTTTGCAAAAAGAAGCATTAGTTGAAAAAGGAAATCATACATTAGAAGTCGCAAATCATCATCTAAAAACTACAAAATGGTTAATAATAACTTGGGGTTCAGCCATAATATATGAACATAAAAATATTGGAGAAGTGGTTGCTAATTGCCATAAAGTTCCTGCAAAAAATTTTAACAAACGCCTACTCAGTACTGAAGAAATAGTGTTGGATTTCGAGAAATTAATGACAATTCTTCCGGATGATATAAATATTTTACTTACGGTGAGTCCTGTTCGCCATATAAAAGAAACAATTGAATTGAATAGTGCTAGTAAATCTATATTGCGAATAGCTACTCATACCTTAACTGAAAAATTCAATAACATTCAATATTTCCCTAGTTATGAACTCATGATGGACGATCTTCGTGACTATCGTTTTTATAAATCTGATATGCTTCACCCAAGCGAAGAAGCAATTCAGTATATTTGGCAAAAATTTTCTGGTACTTATTTTGATGATACCAGTATGGATTTTATCAAAGAATGGGACAGTGTATTAAAGGCACTTAATCATAAACCTTTTAATGTACATTCTGATGAACATCAAAAATTTCTAAAGAAAATAATTTCGAAGCTAAATAGTTTGAGTTATAACATTAACACAAGCGAGGAACTTAAATACATTAACTCTCAAATTTTAAATTAATCACAATTGAAAACCTTAATTTTAAATATTATTTTATTATTTATTCTTTCTTGCTCAACTCAGGAAAATAATACTGAAAACATGACTTCATCATCACATGAACATACCAATAGGCTTATTAACTCCTCAAGCCCATATTTACTTCAACATGCTCACAACCCAGTAGATTGGTATCCGTGGGGAAAAGAAGCATTGGAAAAAGCAAAAAATGAAGACAAACCAATTATTGTAAGCATCGGATACGCTGCTTGTCATTGGTGTCATGTCATGGAACGAGAGTCATTCGAAAATGATAGCATAGCTGCTATTATGAATAAATATTTTGTGTGTATTAAAGTAGATAGAGAAGAACGTCCAGATGTAGATCAGGTGTACATGGATGCTGTACAAGCCATGGGACTAAATGGTGGATGGCCCTTAAATGTATTTATTACTCCTGATCAAAAACCTTTTTATGGTGGCACTTATTTCCCTCCAGAACAATGGACACAAATTCTGCAAAGCATAGCAAAAGCGTTTAAAGAAAATCGTGAAAAATTGGAGAAATCTGCAGAACAATTTACACAAACTCTTTCAGCAAGTGAGATTGAAAAATATGGTTTAACACCCTCAGATAATCCATTTGAAAAAAAGCTGCTAGACGACATGTTTAGTACAATGACACAACGTTTTGACAAGAAATATGGCGGAATGGGGGATGCTCCTAAATTCCCGATGCCATCTAATTGGGCTTTCCTACTTCGCTATAATGAGGCAACTGGAAATGAATTAGCTCTTCAACAAGTAACAAAAACATTAAACAATATTGGCTATGGTGGCATCTACGACCAAGTAGGTGGTGGGTTTGCTCGCTATTCAGTCGATAAAGAGTGGTTTGCTCCGCATTTTGAGAAAATGCTATATGACAATGCTCAATTAGTTAGTTTATATTCAGAAGCCTATAGCTTAACAAGAGATGCTTACTATAAAACAATTGTTGAAGAAACGGTAAACTGGCTGCAAGAAGAAATGACTAGTGATGAAAATGGGTTTTATTCATCACTGGATGCGGATAGTGAAGGGGAAGAAGGGAAATATTATGTGTGGAAATATGATGAATTTATAGACGTATTAGGTAGAGATGCGGAAATTGTATCCAAATACTATAATGTAACACAAAAGGGAAATTGGGAACATGGCAACAATATTTTACATCGTAGCACCTCAGATAAAATGTTTGCCCAGAAAGAAAACATCTCACAAGATGATCTTAATAAGATAATTCTACAAGCTAAATCTAAACTCTATAAAGCACGTGAGAAGCGTATTCGTCCTGGACTAGATGATAAAATATTATTAGGATGGAATGCTGTAATGGCTAAAGGTTTGTTAGATGCTTATAATGTTTTTTCTGATGAAAAGTATTTATCACTCGCATTGAAGAACATTCAATTCATTGAAGAAAATATGCGCGAAGGAAATAATTTATTTCGCAACTACAAAGATGGAAAAGCATCAATCACTGCCTATCTTGAGGATTATGCTCTTTATATTGAAGCATTGACCACAGCATACCAAAGTACTTTTGATGAAGATTATCTAAAAATAGCAGATAAACTTACTCAATATACAATTACAAATTTTTATGATAATAAAGAAGGGCTATTTTATTACACCAATGATGAAAGTGATGATCTTATAGCACGAAAAAAAGAGATTTTCGATAATGTTATCCCTTCTTCTAACTCCATAATGGCTGTCAACCTTCATGTGTTAGCTACTATTTTAGATAAGAAAGAGTATCACGATATGTCAAATACAATGCTTTCTCAAGTATCAGGTATCCTTACCTCCAGTACTAGTCACTTGTCTAATTGGGCTACATTGTACAGCTATAAAACATACCCAACACCTGAAATTGTAATATTGGGAGAGAAAGCAGATGAACTTAGATCTTTATTAGCATCTCAATATATTCCTAACAAAGTAGTTATGGGAAGTAATACAGAAAGTGATTTACCCTTAATGAAAGGCAAGTATGCCATTAATGACAAAACTACCATTTATGTTTGCTTCAATAAAACTTGCAAGTTGCCTGTTCATTCTGTAGAAAGTGCGATAAAACAAATAAAGGGCAATTAATTATTGCCCTTTATGAAGTAAGTTGTTATTGAGAGTTCTAATTATTAAATTTTTATTTCTTTGGATTCAATATTTGTTCCATTTTTAATTTGTAGTGTATAAGTACCTTTGCTGAGTTTTGAAAGGTTAGCAATACCTGATGAATTGTACCCTGCTCCTACTTTCTTCTCAAATAGCTTTTCACCTTCTTTATTTTTCAAAACAAGATATACATCATCTTTAGGAGCAAAATAGGAGAACTTGACCTTACTGTCTTCAACTTCCGATATATAAGCTGAAAACCCTGGTAAAATGGCTTTATCATCTTTTATTTCTACGGTATTTTCAACTTTTTCATTCCCAGCCTTTATTTTAAATGTATAAACACCATCATTCAATTTCGAAAAATCAAAAGTCTGCATAAACCCACTTGTAGTCTTATACCATTTAGAAAAAATATCTTCGTTTTTTTTATTTTGAATAATCAATCTCACCTTTTCATCTTCCAGTAATTTTATCCCTAATATTACCTTCTTAGAATTAGTGATACGATTAAGTTCATAGTTAACATTATTAGTTTCAGTTACCTTCACTAATTCTTCTCCTTCGGTTCCTGTTGAAGCAAGTGTAGTAAAATTCGTTGCAAGAAAAGCACAAGCTATGGCAAGAGCAATTCCAGATTTTCTTAAATTTTTCATGTTGTTATATATTTTGAGTTTTAAAATATGACCAACAACAACATGACAAGTGTAATGCCAAACCCATAAACATTGAAATTTTATTCAAACGGAAGGTTTTGATGTTTCTTTTGTCCGCTATTTTTTAAAATAGTGTGTGTTATCGGACACATAACTTTTTGATAAAATTACCGTAACCAACTATTTCTCACCTAATAAAGGAGACTTCTTTGAAGTTAAAATATTCATCACCTTCTTCTAGTTCAATATGCAATTGCCCCAAATTATTAATCCCTTTAATAATGCCAGAAAAGAAGTGCTGCTTACTTTTAAAAGTATGTACTTCGTTTTTCCAATAAAGCTGATTTTGATAATCTTCGAATAGTTGATCTCTTTCTTTTCTTAACATTTGGAAATATCGCTTTTCAATTTCCAACACTAATTCCTCAAGGCATTCTCCCAGCAGAAACTGTTGCCCTGTACAAAGTTTTAATGAAATAGCATTATCTATCTCAAATTCAACCTGATTAATATTAAGTCCAATACCAATAATGCTATTATCAATTTCACTTGATCTTAATGTATTGCTAATCAGTATTCCAGCAATTTTATTATCTCCTACATATATATCATTAGGCCATTTTACTTTAACATTATGCGGATAATATTTTGCAACAAAATCACGAACTGCTAATGATGAAATTATATTTAACATAAAATGATCCTTCACTATCAGCATTTTTGGTTTAATAATCATAGAAAAAGTAAGATTCATTTCTGGCTGTGCTTCCCAACTATTTCCTAACTGACCTTTTCCAGCAGTTTGCTGGTTAGTAATTACAATTGTTCCTTCATGTTTTTGCTCCTTTTTTACTAATTCTGATGCAATTTCATTTGTAGAGTGACAAGATGGCATATATACTACCCTTTTCCCTATAAAAAATGGTTTGGCAAGATTTTTATACAATGATTTTAGTAGTTTTGTTAAGGTAAAACCAAAGATAGTGAATGACAACAAATAACAATTCCACTCTCTCTGAAAAGATGAGTCAGGTTGTAGTGCGGGGGATGCAAGAAAAAAAAGCCTTTGATATTGTGGTAATGGATTTGAGAAAGATAAAAAATGCAATTGCTGATTTTTTTGTGTTATGCTCTGGATCTTCGGATACTCAGCTTGACGCTATTGTAGACTCAGTAGATCAGGAGGTCTATAAAACATTTAAGGAAAGTCCATGGCACTCAGAAGGTAAAACCAATAAGGAATGGATGTTGTTAGACTATGCAAATGTAGTTGTTCATGTTTTCAGAAAAGATAAACGTGAATTTTATGCACTTGAAAATCTTTGGGGTGATGCACATATATCACACATTGATGAATAAAATATTTTTAAACAAAAGACGACTACAAGCGTAGAGAGAGAAAAGAAATAGATATAATGGCAAATAATAACAATAAATTAAAAACTCCTATACCCCAAAAACCTGGGTATCAAATGTGGGTGATCATTATCTTAATAGGACTCATTTTTAGTGTGGCCTATTTTAATCAGGGTGCAGGTGTTGAAACAATCACTAAAAGTAAGTTTGAAGATATGCTTCGTAGCGATGATGTGAGAAGTGTAGTTTTAATCAGTAATCAGAAAACTGTTGAAATAACATTAACTTCTGATGCACTTGAAAATTCAAAATATAAAACAGAAACCGATAACAAAGGATTATTGGGTCTAGGAACAGGCCCTCACTTTATTATGGTTGTGGGTGATGTAGGTAATTTTGAGCTATATTATGAACAGTTAAAATCAAAACTAAATGAGGCTGGTGCTGATCCTGTTGACCTAAAAATAGAAGAACGAGAAAATGTAACAGGTTGGTTTTTACAATGGGGAATATTTTTTGCTCTCCTTTTTGGCTTCTGGTTTCTAATGCGAAAAATGACTGGCCAAGGAGGCCCTGGTGGACAAATTTTTAACATCGGGAAATCTAAAGCTGCTTTATTCGATGCCGAAAATAAAGTGAAAATTACTTTTGATAACGTAGCTGGACTCGAAGAAGCTAAAGAAGAAGTAAAAGAAATTGTTGATTTTCTTAAAACGCCAGACAAGTTCACAAAATTAGGTGGTAAAATACCCAAAGGAGCATTACTAGTAGGCCCTCCTGGAACAGGAAAAACTTTGTTGGCAAAAGCAGTAGCTGGTGAAGCTGAAGTACCTTTCTTCACACTTTCAGGTTCCGATTTTGTGGAAATGTTTGTAGGTGTAGGTGCAGCTCGTGTTCGTGACTTGTTTAAGCAAGCTAAGGAAAAAGCACCATGTATCGTTTTTATTGATGAAATTGATGCCATAGGTCGTTCAAGAGGAAAGGGACAGATGCCTGGCTCTAATGATGAACGAGAGAATACTCTTAACTCACTATTAGTAGAAATGGATGGCTTCTCTACTGATTCAGGAGTGATAATTCTTGCCGCTACTAACCGTCCAGATGTTTTAGATTCTGCATTGTTAAGACCTGGCAGATTTGATAGACAAATCAGTATAGACAAGCCTGACATAGTGGGTAGAGATGCTATTTTTAAAGTACATTTAGAGCCTTTGAAAATGGACAAAAATGCTGATTCTAAAAAACTAGCTGCTCAAACCCCTGGTTTTGCAGGTGCTGAAATTGCCAACGTATGTAATGAAGCGGCACTTATCGCAGCCAGAAAAGATAAAAAATCTGTTGGCATGGATGATTTTCAAGATGCTATCGACCGAGTAATTGGTGGATTAGAGAAGAAAAGTAAAATCATATCGCCAGAAGAAAAGAAAATCGTTGCCTATCATGAAGCAGGCCATGCAGTGGCAGGTTGGTTTTTAGAACATGCAGATCCTTTAGTGAAAGTGAGTATTGTCCCTCGTGGTGTGGCAGCACTAGGCTATGCACAATACTTACCTAAAGAGCAGTTTTTATACCAAACAGAACAGTTACTTGATGAAATGTGCATGGCATTGGGAGGTAGAGCTGCCGAAGAAATTATATTCAAAAAAATTTCTACTGGTGCTTTAAGTGACTTGGAACGCATTACAAAAATGGCATATAGTATCGTTACTATCTATGGCATGAATGATGAAATAGGAAATATTTCTTATTATGACTCTAAACAATCCGAGTATAATTTTAACAAACCCTACTCAGAAGCTACAGCAGAAAAAATCGATACTGAGGTGAAGAAGATAGTAGACAAGGCTTATCTTCGTAGTAAAGACTTACTTAGTAAACGTCAAAAAGAATTAGATATTATTGCTAAAGAACTTCTTGAAAAAGAAATAATATTTCAAGCTGATTTGGAACGACTAATAGGTAAACGTCCTTTTGAGCATCAGACTAATTATGAAACTTATACCAATGGAACATCGGATAAGCCTGAAAATGACGTGAAAGTAGAAAAAGAAAATCCATCTGATGCAGATACAGATAATAAAGCAAAGGACTCTTCATCAAAACCTGATGCATCTAGCTCTATTTCTACTACTTCAGAAGAAGAAAAGTAATCGTATTACAAGATTTATATTTTAATAAGGCAATCTGTTGATTGCCTTATTTTTTTTATCTTCGACCAACTTTATAACACATGTCAATCGAGTTAAATAATATTCCATCAAATAAGAAAGTTTACTTTGCTTCTGATTTTCATCTCGGTGTACCTTCAAAAGAGGAGAGCTTGAAAAGAGAACTAAAAATAGTGCGATGGATGGAACAGATAAAGTCCGATGCACATGCCATATTCTTCATGGGCGATATTTTCGACTTTTGGTTCGAGTACAAACGAGCTATTCCAAAGGGATTTATTCGATTCCAAGGTAAATTAGCTGAACTTGTTGATCAAAATATTCCGATTTATTTTTTCACTGGCAATCATGACATGTGGATGTTCGACTATTTTTCTACTGAATTAGGGATTCCTGTTTTTAGAAAAAACGAACAGTTTGAGTTAAATGGTAAAAAGTTTTTTATTGGACATGGTGATGGACTTGGCTCTGGCGACAACATGTATAAAATACTTAAAAAAATATTTGCCAATAAAATATGTCAGTGGCTATTCGCTAGAATACATCCTAACCTTGGTATGAGCATTGCCAATATATGGTCGAAAAATAGCCGAATTAGTAGCTCTAAAAAAGAAGAAAAGCAATTTGGAGAGGAAGAAAAACTATACACATATAGTAAAACACAAGAAAAAATAGCACATCACGATTTTTACATTTATGGACATCGGCATTTACCATTAGATATGTCAATAAATGAAACTAGCCGTTATATTAACTTAGGAGAATGGCTTAATTATTGTTCGTATGCCGAATTTGATGGGCAGAAATTAAGTTTAAAATATTTTGAAAAAAAATAACCCGGAGTCTTCTGTAAATGATAACTCCGAATGTGATTTAAACCCTCATTATGCAATACATAATGAGGGTTAAACTGGTATTAGCAGCTCTTATATTTTAATATATATTTTCTTTTTATCCATAAAGTATCCAACTATCCAACAACCAGCTACATGAGCTAGGGCAAATAAGAATGACCCAAATTTATCACTACCAATGTGCTGAAAGACATTACTGTATAGCCATGAATAAGTGTTTTGGTCACCAATCTGAAACTGGAAATACGTTTTCACCCATAAGATAGAAAGTACATATATAAACAAAGTATTCTTTCCAAATACCAAAAATGGCTCAATCCATTTGTCCTTATTTTTGATATCTATGATATAAATAAGAAACGCCATAAGCACTGCCCCAAGACCTGAAGTCACTAATACAAAGCTGCTTGTCCATAATGACTTATTTATTGGAAATACCAAATCCCAAGCGTAACCTGAAATCACTAACAGATTTCCTATTAGGAATAAAGCTGCTACTAGATCTATCTGTTTTTTGGTTTGAATCAATTTACCAAATAAGTAACCTGCTATCACACTAGCAACAGAAGGTAAAGTACTTAAAAATCCTTCTGGATCGAACGGAATACCTTTTCCTTGCCACAAATGACTGCCTCCAAGTAACCAAAGGTCAAAACGAAGCACCGCATTGGTCTCAAGCCCATAAGGATCATTACCTGTGCTGAAAAGTAATAACAATGCCCAATATCCAAAAAGGATTATCCCAGATGAAATAAGTAGAGACCTGATACTTGTGATATTTCTTATGATGATACTTGCGAAAAAGTAAGCCAATGCAATACGCTGTAAAACACCTAAAATTCTAAATCCTTCCCAATCTACATTTGTAAAAGGGAAAGCTCTCATGCCCATACCTATCAAAAATATGAGTATCGTTCTTTTGAATACCTTAATGTAAAATTCTTTGGCGGGTTGAGTGCTGTATTTTTTAAAAGAGAAACTCATTGAGAGTCCTACAGCAACTAGAAAAAAAGGAAATACTAAATCAGTTGGTGTATATCCGTGCCAATCGGCATGGGCAAGAGGGCTAAATAAATGCGACCAACTTCCTGGTGTGTTCACCAGAATCATAAATGCAACGGTCATGCCCCTGAAAACATCAAGAGATTTTAAACGTTCGGTTTGTAAACTAGACATAAGTTAATGTTTGGTTAGAATTAGTTTTAGGTTTTATTGTTCTTCAAATGAAGAACTAAAAATGAATTTATTTGACTAAACCCATTTTTAGAAATCAAGCCAATATCGTGATCACAATTTCAAAAAACAAGTATTAGAATATTGAAACTATCCAAAACACATTGACTATCTTAAAAACTAAATCCCTTCTTTTATAATTATCAGTAAAATTTAAACAGATTACTCATTGATAATCGATTGTTTTTACTTTTTATCATTCTATCGGATACGTAGACTGAGTATTCTAAGATAAAAGTAAGACCTTACAGGTTTGTGTTTGTACATTATCCACAATTTGTACTTGTGCAGCCATTCAATTAGCAAAACCTGCAAGGCCTTTTACACCTCGCTAAATGTAACCCAGAGGAAATACTTAGCATCTGACTATACTCAAGTCTCAATAAAAAATACACTTTAAATAATAAAATCCTGTCAGAGCAATTTGTTCAAAGTAGTAATGTGCCTTAATGTAAAATATTTACTCCGTCTAATCGATTATTTGTCAAAGTCAAGTATCTATTTTCGGTTTCAAGATCAAGAATTTGTCGTAACCTGAACATCTATCTTAAGCATAATATAATAGTAACATCAAAAAAGGTTGCACTGAAAATGTTTACCACTTTCAATACAACCCTATACAATTTGACGAATAAAACCCTGATAGGTCTTAACTAAACGGCATTACTTTCCTCCCAACATCACCAATTCATTTACAATTACTTCAGTGACGTATCGCTTATTACCTTCTTTATCTTCATAAGAGCGATTTACTAATTTTCCTTCTATCGCAACCTCGTTGCCCTTACTTAGATATTTTTCTACAATGCCCGCAGTTTTTTCCCATGCAACTACATTATGCCACTGTGTGTCTTGCACTTTATCGCCTTGTGCGTTTTTATAAGATTCGTTAGTAGCAATAGAAAATTTTGCTAGTTTTTTACCCGATTCTAAATTTAACACTTCTGGATTAGCACCTAAATTTCCGATTAACTGTACTTTGTTTTTTAAAGAATTCATAATAATAGTGTTTTAAATAAATTGTCCTGAACCGTTCAGAACTGATGATGCAAAGGAAATACAGCGTGCAATTTTTATTCGGTTTATAAATATTTACTTACGTTTAAAATCGTTTACAAATAATTGTTGTCGTTTGTAAATGAATTTGTTATGTTTATAAGGCACTGCTTTAAGTTGTACTAAGCATGCATCTAAAAAACACATGAAAAAACTAAAACTATACATCGCCATAAGCCTTAATGGAAAAATCGCTAAGCCTGACGGAAGTGTAGACTGGCTAGAATCTATCCCTAACCCTGAAAAGGATGATTACGGATATTCTGAGTTTTATAAATCTATTGATACTACTATTCAAGGATATTCCACTTATGATCAAATCATACAGTGGGGTATTGATTTTCCGTATGCTGATAAGAAAAACTATGTGCTTACAAGAAAGCAAGGGCTAGAGAACACTGATGATGTTGAATTTATTACTGAAAATCATATTGAAACTATCCAACAACTAAAAGAACAAGAGGGAAAGGATATATGGCTTATTGGTGGTGGTCAGGTTAACACGTTATTATTCAATGAAAATTTAATAGATGAAATTTTCGTTTTTGTAATGCCTATTGTTATTCCAAATGGAATAGATCTTTTTGAGGGGCTTCCTGATGAAAATCTTTTAACACTTATCAATACAAAAACATACGATACAGGAGTGGTTGAATTAAAATATGCTGTGACAAAAGGCACAAAATAGAATATGTTATAAGAACTATACACTATGAAAAAAGAATGTATTGAATGCGGAGAAGAATTTATTGGCAGAATAGATAAAAAATTCTGCTCTGACTATTGTAGAAACACCTACAATAATAAAATGAATAAGGATGGCACTAACCTTATTCGCAACATTAATAATAGGCTACGGAAAAACTGGCGGATACTAGAAAAGTTAAATCCTAACGAAAAATGTAAAGTGAATAAAAAGAAATTAGAAGATGCTGGATTTGATTTCAATCATTTCACCAGTATTTATACAACTCAAAAAACAAAAGATGTATATTACTTTTGCTACGATCAAGGATATATGGAACTTGAAGACAATTATTATGTATTGGTGAAGAAAAAGTGATGTTCAGTGCAGCGAATATCTATATAGCTTTTAGAAGCTGCTCAAAAAGAAGAAGCACTCCTCTCCAGAAGTGCTTCAAAGGTCAAAAACTCAAAATAAATAGGACTTTCATCCAATAACAACACGTCTAAGTTAACTAATATTTTTTTTAATTCAAAGTCCATTAACTATTTATCAATAACTCTCTTGCACTTTCAAACGCAGCAGCCGATGGTTGTTCACCTCCAATCATCTTAGCAATTTCTAGTTCACGTTCTTCGTTTTTTAACATTCTTATGTTACTTTTTGCGGTGGCTTCGTTGTTGTCTTTATATACATAAAAATGTGAAGCTCCATACGAAGCCATTTGTGGCAGATGGGTAATTGTAATTACCTGATGATTTTCTGCCATATCACGCATCATTCTTCCCATTTTTAGAGCTATTTCTCCAGAAATACCAGAATCAATTTCATCAAAAACTATAGTAGGCAATGCCATTTTATTCGCTAGGATATACTTGATGCAAAACATCAATCTTGAAAGCTCACCACCTGAAGCCACTTGCTTAATGGTTTGGGCTTCAACCCCTTTATTGGCACTAAATTTTAATAAAATTCTATCTATCCCAAAACGATCGGGTGTTGCAATTTCATTATCAAACCCAATTTTGGAGTTTTCCATACCCAGCTCTGATAAAAGTGACTCTAATTTATCTTGCAAAGGCACAAAAGCATCAATTCTTCTTTTACTAAGTTTCTGGGCGATATCAGAAGTCTTATTTTTTAATTGATCCAATATATCTTTGGCTTTTGTTATCTCTCCTTCAATATCAAAATTTCTTTCGGTCTTTGCCTCTAAGTCAAGTCTTATAGCATTCAATTCATGGATAGTAGACACATTATGTTTTTGTTGTAACATGAAAAGTAAACTCAGACGTTCTTTTACCTCCTCCTGCCTTTTGGGGTCTACAGCTACTGACTGCTCTTCCAGTGTTATACTTTGTGCTAAATCCTGAAGCTCAATAAATGTACTTTCAAGTCGATCTTTAATCCCTTCATACTTCGTAGAAACTTTACTGAGTTGAGTCAAATAAGTTTTAGCTTCCAGTAAACTGTTAATCGTAGCAAATTCGGATTCCGATAAAATTTGAAAAGATTGAAAGAGAGCAGTTTTAATTTCTTCAGCATGATCTAATATTTCCATTTCCTGCTCCAAAAGCTCTTGTTCATTCTCCTGAAAATCAGCTTTTTTCAACTCATCTAATAAAAAAGTTTCATAGTCAGATTGTTCATTATTATTCTTCTGTTCTTGAACTAGTTCCTGATATGCACTTTCTGCTTTTCTGTATTGAATGTACGTATTGGAATAATCTGCAAGAAGCGATGTGTTATCAGCATAAAGGTCTACCAACTGAAGTTGAAAATCTTTATTTCCTAATTCCAAAGTTTGGTGCTGCGAATGGATGTCCATTAAATATTTACCAATAGCGCGCATAGTATCTAACGTTACAGGAGTATCATTAATAAAAGCTCTCGATTTTCCTGACGGACTTATTTCTCTACGAAAAATACTAATCGACTCATAGTCTAGGTTTTCTTCCTCAAAAATGGACTCCAAACTATAACTTGATAAATCAAATTCTCCTTCTATTACACATTTGGTATCATGATTTGAAAGCACTTTAGTATCTGCTCTATTTCCCATAAGTAAGCCCACTGCTCCAAGCATAATAGACTTACCAGCACCAGTTTCACCTGTAATGATATTAAATCCTTTAAAAGGCAGCATTTCCAAATGCTCTATTAGTGCGTAGTTTTTGATTCTAAGTTGAACAATCATTCATTAAAAATTTAGAAATCTTTATCGCTATATAATGTTAGAAATAGATTAATAGCTAAGATAAATAAGAATAGAAAATAGTCAATTATGAATTCGACTTATCTTATTAAAGTTTACAATGTAACTTATAAACATCTTCAAAAGCTAAATCTAATTTAGAATTTTTTTATAAGCATCTGTTTGAGATGGATCCATTTGAGTTAATAAGTTAAATACTTCCCTTCTAGTTTGTAAACTACCTTCAGAAAATATATTTATTAACTCAGTAGTCTTAGCATCTAAAAAAGAAATTACTAAAATGCTATTAGGAAATCTATCTTTAATTCTTTTCATCTCACGTAAAACTAAAAGTATCTCTTTTCTAGCTTCCTCAGGTTTTTCTTCATATTGATCTAATGCTAACCTATGATATTTATATAATCCTCTCCTTAAGTTCTCAAATTGCTTTCTATTAATGTTTTCTACCAGCCAATACCTATTTCTTGTACTTCCAAAAGAATCCCAACCTGTACGGTTAGCTTGCTGTGCATTATTCACAATGTTTTGTGCTATTTGGAAATATGGAGCTCCACTAAGTTCCCCAAATGAATCATAATCTAGACCTATTATGATATAAGCATAATAAGCCAATAAAGAGCTTAAATTATTGATATAGTTATTTTCTGTATATTCAATAGGCTGAGATTGAACATACTCAAAATCCCATTCACGATCTGCAAAATTAAATATGATCGATTCATAATTTGAATTATAAATTGGGCGAGCAGATTGAATTTGAACACTAGCTGAGAAGCTACCTATATTCGGCATCGTATTAATAGTAATAATAATATTACAGTTGATTCTCTCTTGAGGAAGAATTACATCATTTGTCCAATTTCTTGTACTCATGAACTGCGAAAAGGCTGTTTCCATATCTCTAAAAACCTCTCTTTCACTTGTCTGTATCATTTCTGCATTAACTTGAACATTGCAATTCAATTCTTGTCCATAAATAAATATAGAAAATAATAATGCTGCTATTATAAATATGTATTTAAAATTGGATATCATTCAATATTTCGTTAGCAATATCCTTAGCTACTTCTTTTTTTGTTTTTAACTCAAATTCCTTAGAATTATTATCACGAATAATAGTTATTTTATTGGTGTCGTGTCCAAAACCTGCACCTTTATTATTTAAAGAGTTCAGGACTATGAAATCAAAATTTTTCTTTTTTAATTTTTCTTGTGCGTGTTCACTTTCATTTTCTGTTTCAAGTGCAAACCCCACAATAAACTGATTATTCTTTTTTATCTTACCCAATTCAGCAGCAATATCATGAGTCTTGATAAGTTCAATATTTAAATCATCAGTTTTTTTCTTGATTTTTTGATCAAACTGAATTTTAGGCTTATAGTCTGCCACAGCTGCAGACAGAATTGCCACATCGGCATCAACAAATTCTGTAACACATATATCGTGCATTTCTTCAGCTGATTTTACTCTCCTTAATTTTATATGGTTGTTTGTAGGTTTTTGTGATGTTGGTCCACTCACCAAACACACTTCTCCTCCCCTTTCCGCTATTTCATCAGCTAAAGCGAACCCCATTTTACCACTAGAATTGTTGCCTATAAAGCGGACAGGGTCTATTGCTTCATGAGTTGGTCCAGCAGTAATTAATATTTTTTTGCCTTTGAAATCATTTTTATTATTAAAAAATTCAATCAAACCATCTACAATATGTTCTGGTTCAGCCATTCTCCCAGTTCCTACAAGACCACTAGCTAACTCACCATGTTCAGCATCAATCACCTGGTTTCCGAAGCTTTTTAACTTTTCAATATTTAAAAGTGTTGCTGGATGTGCATACATGTCCAAATCCATTGCTGGGGAAATAAATACTGGACATCTTGCAGAGAGATAAGTTGCCAAAAGTAAGTTATCACAAAAGCCATTGGCCATTTTCGCCAATGTATTTGCTGTTGCAGGAGCTACAACCATAACATCAGCCCATAATCCTAACTCCACATGATTATGCCATTCACCAGTATCATTTTGCTGAAACGATGTTAAAACAGGATTTTTGGAAAGAGTGGCTAATGTAAGAGGGGTAATAAAATCAAGAGCTGAGGTGGTAGTAATAACTTTGACCTCAGCTCCATGTTTAATAAATAAACGAGTTAGTAATGCAGCTTTATAAGCTGCTATACTACCACATACTCCCAGTATAATTTTCTTACCCTGGAGCATGTGAATCATTAAAGTTCAGAACTATTCTCTTCTTCTTCGGCTTTTCTAAAGAAAACCTTGCCTTCAAGAAATTCTTCCGTGGCCACTAAACTTGGCTTAGGCATTCTTTCATAAAACCTGGAAATTTCTATTTGTTCTCTATTTTCAAAAATCTCTTCTAAATTATCTACTGTAGAAGCAAATTCAGCTAACTTGCTACTTAGTTCTTCTCTAACGTTTGTAGATATCTGTCTCGCCCTTTTACCAATAATTGCTATAGACTCATAAATATTCCCTGTAGGCTCTACCAACTTTTCCATGTCCCTAGTTACAATCGATGCTATTAATGCCATTTTTTATCTTAGTTTATATTGTCAGTTGCAAATTTACTCAAAATATCGATACTATTCCCGTAATATTTCTCAGCATTTTTTAAATATGAGCTATTCGGGTAATTATCGATAAAATATTCATAATACTCTTTTACCTTTTCGTACCTTTCTTTCTGCTTAAAATACAGGCTTTGTTCAGCTAATTCATACTGCGCCTCAATTTTCAAAAAGAAAATTTCCTCATTATACTTCGAGTCAGGATAATCATTTCTGAAATTTTCAAAAGCTACAATAGCCGATTTATATATTCTCAATTTAAGATACTGCTTTGTTTTTTCGTAAGCTTTTGTTTCCAACTTCTTCTGCATTTCGTTAATAATTTCTGATGCCTCCTCTCTAAACTCCGAATCTGGGTATTTGTTTAAGAATGCTTGTATAGCGTCTATCGCTTCATAACTACTAGTTTGATCTAAATTATATTCAGGTGAGTCTGCATAAAGAGAATAAGCATACATATACTGTGCTTCTTGTGCTTTTTCACTTCTACCATAGGTCTCATAAAAAGTTTTGAAATAGTGAGAACTTAATAAATAAGAACCTTGATAGAAATTGCAATACGAAAGCTTAAATTGTACATCTTCTCCTTCAGGTAAACCTCTTATTATAGGTAAAATTTGCTCAAAGAGTATTGAAGCTCTTGCATAATCTTCATTTTCATAAAAATGTAACGCTCCTTGATACTTTATTTTCCAATCATCACTTTTTTCTAATTTTCTAAATCCCTTAGCACACGAAAACAATAATGTTGCCGCAATAATTGTATAAAATAACTTAATTAATCCTCTTTTTCGCATAAGGGTGCAAATATAGCTTAGTAATAATTAATAAACAAAATAAGAAATGAGCCTATATGTCTGGTAAATAACCTGTATACTAGAAAATTATTGTTTTTTGTTTCGGTTATCTACGTATTACCAATTTTTTGGTAATAACACCATCTCCATCAATATAAAGTGTATAGAAATATACACCAGGATTATATTCAATTACTGGAATTTTTAATTCTTTTTCCAAAGGATTTAAAACAAAGTCTCCTATTTCACTACCCAATACATTATGGATTACTATTTTGGTTTCTGTATCAGAATTATTTATCTGATAATCAATAAAAGCATATTCCTTAACTGGATTTGGATACACTTCATTTAATATTAATTCTTCCGAGGAATAAAGTGTATTTGATCGTTCTTTATCTTCAACAACATAGGTGATTTCGTGTTCAATAACAAGGCTTGGGTTACTACGTGTGTAGACTTGATATTTTACAGTGCTAAAACCACTTACAAGTCCAGCCTGAAGCACACTCAAAAAGCTCTCCACTGTCTCACCTGATTCAATTTTTTTAGAAACTGGAAGTTTATTTACCTCTTTATCGAAACATTCATCTCCCCAACAAAAATTAGTTGATTGTGTTGACCCTATGTTATCATCAATTCTTTTCACAAACACATACACAGCAGCATCAGAGTTATTTCGAATTTTAATAGGTGCAACTATCTCTTCACTTAAACCCCCGTGGTATGTTCTGCCTAAGGCATTTATGATTTCTATGTCTTGCGCTTGTGAAAAGCAAGAAACTGAAATCAATAATATAATACCCCAATAACGCATAAACTAAAAAATATAGTTAAACCAAGATTTATTAAGGTACGAAATTAATGTTAATTTTGTTGACTTTTTTCATTAAAAATTAAAATTATTTTAAAAAATAGAAAAAAGGCACATAGTCAATCACTTGTAATAATTCACCCAACTAATTAATGGGTTTCTTAACTCTTCCTTTCGGCTTGTTTAGAGATTTTTTATTATCTATTTCTCCTTTTTTATCAAGACGTTTTTCAATCAACAGATCATTTGCTTTTTGTTTTTCATTCTCTGAAGCTGGTTGATTATCATATACATTTTCAGGGAATATTTGACGCAATACCATATCTTCTCTTACTGGTCTGTCATTATATCGCCATGAAAACCCCTGAAGCCGTTTGTCAGGTTCCTCAAGTTCTTGAGGAGGTATGAGTTTGCCTTCTGGTTTTTTATAAAAAAGAATGTTTTTTACTTTATTGTCATGAAACTTGATTTTCATATCACTGCAAAGTATTTTATTCATACCAATCAAGGAATTATCTTCATCCTCCAAAGCAAAATATATACTCTCTCCATTTCCATTAACTAATATTTTCTCAATGTTAGACTCTTTAAAATAGGCAGTCATTTTTCGTCCTTTAATCTGATTGAAATTAAGCACGGTATCTTGTGAAATAACGAACGATTTTATTGACATATTTAAACGGTCAATATTATTATTAGAAATCACTATATTAATAGAGTCTGCGGTAAGCTGATTTTCTTCCGTCCAAAGCACTGGATCCTGATAAAAGAAAATAGTGGAATCGGACAAAAAATAACTCAATGAATCTGATTTCCCCTGAAAATCTTTCTTAAACAATTTAACATTTTTATAGGCAAGTAATCGCTTAGCTGAATCATATTCGCTATCAATTGAAACCAATGTGTCTGCTGTAAGAAATAATGTATCTGTATCTGTGATTTTTCGTAACATTGCATTGCCATAAATTTTTGTGAGTTGCTGATCACTCCAAAATTCCCCAACATCGCCTGATATTATGATGTTATCATCTTTAGCTAATAAAAACACATTTTTATTAGCTCTGTAATATTTTCGTATATCATCTAAATAGAGTTTGTCTCCAGTGAGATCATACGATTCTGTCTCCAAAAACCCTTTACTAAAATTTGATCGTTTTTGATTAGTATCGTATTGTCCATTTTCATGATTAAAAATTTTACCTTCCTTATCGGTAAGTCTGGTGTGTGCTCGAAAATAAACAATATTAGTTTTTACATTGTATTGCATCGTATCTGTTTCCATTTTGTAATCAGGATTTACTCCTACAACATTGGTTTTGAAAGATGCCATATTATTGCTCGTCTGATAATACCCTTTATTACTGGTCAATGTATTTGTACTATCCACTAGTTTGCCATTATTATAGTAATATGCAAGTTGCCTTGAACGATCATAATCCAAGAAATCAGTATATAGCGTTACTTCGTTAAGTTTATGAAAGACAACATTATCTCGAAGTCTGGCTATTTTCTTATCACCTTCATAAATCAATTTTTTAGAAGTAATTTGAATGGAATCACCTTCATTGATGCGTATATGTCCATACGCTTCAATTAAGTTCGTTTTATCAAACCGAATGGCACTATCACACCTAATACGCGTGTCTTCGTGAGAAAAAATCACATCCCCTACCCACTTCGTATAACCTTTACCACCTTTTTGAACATCAGCATGTACAAGTTTCACCTTTTTTTGAGAAAAACTATTCACTGATAAACTTAGCAGTGCCATTATAAAAATAAGTGAAAAAATATTCTTCATAAGCTAGTTTACAAGAATGCGAAATTAAATAAAAAAGATATCTTTAAGTGATGATTGACAACTTTTTGAACTATATAGAAGCTGAGAGCCTAATAAAGAAAAACGACAAAGTGCTTCTTGCTGTAAGTGGTGGCATAGATTCAGTGGTATTATCACATTTTTTTCATCAAACATCATTCAACTTTGGAATAGCACATTGTAATTTTCAATTAAGAGGAAAGGAATCAGACGATGATGAAACATTTGTAAAGTTATTAGCGAAAAAATTAAACAAACCTTTTTTTTGTAAGCATTTTAACACCAATAAGTATGCCAATGAACGTGGAATTTCTACACAAATGGCTGCTCGGGATTTACGCTACTCATGGTTTAGTGATTTATTGAAATCAGAAGGTTATTCTAAAATAGCTACTGCACACCATTTAAATGACTCTATTGAAACTACACTTTTTAATTTTAGTAAAGGAACTGGAATTTCAGGAGTGCGAGGGATAATGCCTATTAGTAATGTGTTAATTCGTCCACTTCTTTCTATCTCCCGACTACAAATAGAGCAATTTGCAAAAGAACAGAATATTGAATGGAGAGAAGACAGTAGTAATAAAAAAGATAAATATGCTAGAAATCATATTCGTCTCACTGTGATTCCTGAACTTAAAAAAATTAACGAATCACTAGAGTCAACTTCCATTTCTACATTTGAACGCTTACGTGATGTTGAAAATATTTTTAAAAATGAAGTTGAAAAGTTTCGAAATGAGTTCGTGAAAAAGGAAAATAACCTTACTACTATTACAATCGGCAGAGCTTCTAATATTATAGGATTTCGTACCATACTCCATGAAATTCTTAAAGATTTTGGTTTTAATTTCAACCAGACCAAAGAAATTATAAAAAGAAAAAACGAGTCAGGAAAATTTTTCTTATCACCTATTTATCAACTAAACATTGATCGAGATAAATTTATCATCTCAGAGAATAAAGAAATTGATCCTAACATAGAGTTTGAGATTAATCGAGGAGATAAATCCATAACTTTTCCTTATGGACATTTAGACTTCGATTGGGATAAACTTCGTCCTGCTTCTTTTTCAAGAGACAATAATATAGCTTATTTGGATGTTGATAAACTTAAGTTTCCACTAAAATTGAGGAAATGGAAAACAGGAGATTTTTTTCAACCTCTAGGCATGAAACACAAAAAAAAGCTGAGTGATTTTATGATAGATAGGAAAATTCCTTTAAACTTGAAAGAGCAGGTAATGGTAATTGAATCAGCCGATAAAATTGTTTGGGTTGTTGGTCATCAACCCGATGATCGGTTTAAACTAACCGATCATACCTCAGAAATTTGTTGTTTGGAATTTACTTCATGATGATTAATCCATTTGCAAAAAAATATACCGTTGAAGAAAGTAAGATTTTTCAATTTCTTTCTAAAATTCCTGTTTTTGGTGGATTAAGTAACAAAGAACTAGCCGAATTTATTCCTTCCATGCACGAGCGCTCCTACAAACAGAATGAGTGTGTGTTTCTTCGTAATGATCCTAGCCATGCAATGTATATCGTGAAAACAGGAGAGGTTGTATTATCTATTGATATTGAAGGTGCTACTGAAGAGTTAAGACGAATAACTGGCGGTAATGCCATTGGCAAAAGTTGCTTACTACCCAATACTAAGCGTCAAATGAATGCTATTGTGAGCTCTGAAAAGGCTGAATTTTATGTAATTCCTCAGGTAAATTTTTTAGATATATTTAATCACAAACCTAATATACATGTAAAAATGATGTCGGCATTGGCTAAAGAATATAATAAGTATAATGCTAACTTATTTAAAGCTTACCGGAAATATTACGGTATATTTGAGTTGAAGCATTTGTATTAAACTCATAGTGGTTTTAGATCAGTCTGTTTTTTCCACTAAAAATTGATGCCTTACTCGATTGAGTTGTTCTCATCAATAGATTATTATCCCACAATATCCTTCATCGTTTTTATTAGCATTACTACCTACAAATTAATACCTTTGTAGCACAATTCAGATACAAATATTTCAACTTTAAAACATACTAATTATTATGAAAATTACAGTAGTAGGTGCCGGAGCTGTGGGAGCCAGTTGTGCAGAATACATCGCTATAAAAGACTTTGCTTCTGAGGTAGTATTGATCGACATTAAAGAAGGTTTTGCAGAAGGCAAAGCGATGGACTTAATGCAAACCGCATCATTAAATGGTTTCGACACTAAAATAACTGGTGTAACCAATGATTATAGTAAAACAGCAGATAGTGACGTAGCTGTGATTACATCAGGAATTCCGAGAAAACCAGGAATGACAAGAGAAGAATTAATATCGACAAATGCTGGTATTGTTAAATCTGTTTCTGAGAACCTGATTAAGCATTCACCGAATGTAATTCTTATTGTCGTATCAAACCCTATGGATACCATGACTTATCTTGCCCACAAAGCCACTGGTCTTTCTAAACAAAGAATCATTGGTATGGGTGGTGCTTTGGATTCTGCAAGATTCAAATATCGTTTGGCTGAGGCTTTAGAATGCCCTGCTTCAGATGTAGATGGAATGGTGATTGGTGGTCATAGCGATACTGGTATGATTCCATTAACAAGATTAGCTACAAGAAACAGCGTTCCAGTTTCTAAGTTTCTCTCTCAGGATAAACTGGACTATGTGAAAGAAGAAACAAAAGTAGGTGGAGCAACTTTGACTAAATTGTTAGGCACTTCTGCATGGTACGCACCAGGTGCTGCCGTATCAGCAATGGTACAAGCCATAGCTTGTGATACAAAGAAAATGTTTCCATGTTCGTGCCTTCTAGAAGGTGAATATGGCATGTCTGATATTTCAATTGGCGCACCAGCGATCATTGGTCGTAATGGTATCGAGAAAGTTGTTGAAATTGAATTGGATGATGCTGAAAAAGCTAACATGAGCGAGAGTGCTGAAGCAGTTCGAAAAATGAACAACGTACTTGGTGAAATGAATTTGATTTAATCAAATTCATCCCATAAATTTATTAAATCCCGATCTACACAGGTCGGGATTTTTTGTTTTGAGCATGTAGTAAGCCCATACCTTGTCAAGGTGACATTGAGGAGAAACAAAGAATTGTGATTACACCCATGCCAAGTTATGGTCTGATAAAACACCATACATTCACAGCATTTGTTACCACCTTTTTAAGGTCCGTTATCAGAATAAGTGAAAATCCAAGTGCCATTATTTCTAGTTCGCCAATATTCACTTTCAGGAATAGTATCTAGTTTCAGTGTTGCAACAATTTCATTCTTACTAATGATGTCAGGATACTTTTCAACTGTTAAATTATAGGCCGAATGTTCAAGTCCGATTGTAATTAGGTAATCAAAATATTTCTTAAGAAATTGGTTTGTTGGTTTTAAAGAAAAATTTTGAAGTTCACGATCTAATAGTAGCAACGACTCAATCTGAATTTCAGATTCCTCTGTTAAATCATCTGCTTGTAGCTTGTCCCCTCCATAAATTAGTTGTATCTCTTTTAGAACTGAACCCAACATTTTTTTCGTGCCTTCCTTTGCTCTTCTTTCCCAAAAATTGTGGTAATAACCTTTATCGGGTTCTGGATTTTCAAGAGTCAAAATCAAACTGTCGATCACATTTGAAATTGATAAATCTTCCCAATTGTGTTGATGCATTCCACCAAAGTTTTCCTTAAAATTCATTGGTTTGTAGAATTCTTCATGTGAAAGAAAGTTTGTGTATTCAAGATTCTTAAGAACATTATGAGTTAGTCGTATGTTTTCAGAGTTTCGTATCCAGTCGAAAGCATTTGAATTCGAGTCAAAAAAGAGATTGCCATTTGTTCCTCCCCATTTTAAATCCATAACCAGATCAAAATACCCTCCTTTTTTATCAACATGAGGGATTGAATTGATAAAGTTAATTTCTCGTTCATTCCATCCACCAAGGAAAATTTGTTCCGTTCTCTTTTCAAAAGAAACTACGCATGAAATTGTGATCAGCACAAGGACTAATGCAATGTAAAGTCGGTTTTTTGGTCTTTTTTTCTTCATGCAGTTATCGTAAGTAACGTTTTTTTAAATGTTCGAAATTGAGCTTTAAACGCACTTTTTATTAAAATATCAATTTCGGTAAAAGTCTCATAAAAACGTTACCTCTAGTAATTATTTTCCCGCCCGAAAAAGGACGAATTGCCGGTAACGCTACGAAAACATTACGGATTCCTCCCATAGCAAATAAAACTACCCGCTGAGCCTAAATTTACAAACTGAAATGCACCGAAGCAACATGCTATGTTTTTATACCGAATTTTAACGGCTGGCATTTCTTGATTTTAAATAAGTCTCTGGAGTAAAAACTCCTAATTCACTTGTTTTATAATCTTTTAAATTTCGAGTCAGAATTAAATCAATATTTCCATTATTAATAGCCGAATAGTTTTGCAAACTATCTTCAAAGTCCTTAAACCCAGAGTTTAAAGCATTTTCTACAACTTCTCTATCCATTTGAAGAACATCGGTAATTTTTAACAGCTGCCTTAACTTTTCTATTACTTTATCATGTTTTGCAGTTTGTCGTAATAAATAATAAACGTTACTATAAATCAATGGTGTGAGAAACCCTTTTATTTTCCTCGACTCGCAAAGTGAAAGAATTAACGATGAATATTCGGCAAATGGTTTTCTGTCAAAAAATAAGTCTAAAATTACATCCGAATCAATTAAAACCTTATCCACTTTATAAATATTTTTCCGTTAGAGCCTTGGTCAACCCTTTTTTATAATCAAAATTCTTAGGGGCTTTAAATGAACCTCTTAGAGAATCCGAAATGGGAGTCGATTCTATTGTAATAATACCTTCTTCCTTTACTATAGCTTTAAAATAGTTTTCAACGATATCAGACAAGCTACGTCCTTTACTTTTAGCGTATTCTTTCGCCTTTTCAATCAAAGCTTGCTCTATTGTCAATGTTAGTTTTGTATTCATCTCTTTATTTTTCAAACTTCTATACACAAAGGTAATGATTTTAAATAAGACGTGCAAATATTGATATTTTTACACGTGTAAATAATTTCTTTTTGTTTCCACTAACTATTAGCTAATGTACGCTCTACCTTTTATCCTAATTCAGTATATTCCTCTAAATCAAAGAATAACAAGAGTAATTAAATCTAAACAATACTATAATACTACTATTGTGTTTTCTGTTTATTATACCTACACACCAGATTTATCTCATGAAATAATGACAACAAAAAAGCCCTAATTCGACCATTTTCGAATCAGGGCTTTATATAGTAGTATACTATACTCAGATAAGTGTTCCTGTAGGACGAAATTTGGTGTTTGAACGTATTACTTATTTTGTTTTCATAAAAATGTACAGTTAATCTTCTAATTAATTCTATTGTTCTGCTAATTCAAATATTTTGTGCCAATAAAAAAAGGCTTCTGGATTAGATTTTTTTAGGCGGTTTAACCTTGACCAAAATGGTTTCCCGATAGTCCATTCTTCCATGATAGCTGGGTTCTTATATTTTTCTATCTTGGTATTATTGAATTTGATCAGGATAGAAAGGTATGCAGCCTTCGATGCAAATGTGATAGCCCTATCAATATGGAATGACTCTGAAAAAATAAATCTAGAAACACGCTGAATTCCCGTTTGTAGATGATCAAAATCACCTTTTCCATCGGCACCCCTACTCACTAAACAAAGAGAAGTTTGATAGATATCATCTAGAACATCACCAACTGTTAATTTTGATAGATTTCTATATTTAAGTTCAGTTGATACAAAATTTTCAAAAGTCTTTTTAACACGTGCACCATCTTCAGCAATGTCTACAAGATTTCCTACGTCATAAAGCTGCTTCATGATTTCCATGCTCATACTTGTCTCACCTTTGAAATAAGGTATACCTGTAGAATTGGGAGCATAAGCTGTTAATTTATCACCCAGTATATCTTCTATAGAAGGTACTTTAACTTGAATTGGATTTTTATCATCTGAAATGACAAACTTGGAGTTGATAGAAACCTCATTGATCTTAGTATATCCTACTTTTTCTAATAAAACATCTAGCAATATGCTTTCTTCAGCAGCTTGAGTTTTATGAATAGGTTGATAAAAGAACTTGTAATGTTTTTTATGAATGCTTGACAAATTTACACGTTTCTGAAGTTCGAATCTTGTAAAACCTTGTTCTTCGAGTAGTATCTCAAAAATCTCTTCCAAGTTATTAGGAACTTTTTCGATAATAATGTCAATATCTATAGAAAGCCTTTTTGAAGAATCAAGAATTAGCATTAAAGCTGTTCCTCCTTTAAATACAAAATCCAAATTTTGTTTCACCAATCCTTCCAATAGCATAAGGGCTCTAATAACCTTTTCCACTAAAATCTTGTCCGCCTTTCTATTTGCTGAAGACACTTTAGTTATCCAGTCAATATGTAGCGAACCTTTACTTATCATTTAATTAAATTATCGGCAACAAACTATACCTGCTGTCGATATTTAGATGTTTTATTTAAATAATTGTCTAGTTCATTTTTCTTCCTTCTTCTACTAGCATAGCGCAGCATTTTACTTTCATTAATTGTGTATTTTTCAAAAGCTTCATGAAATATTTGATTCATTTCTGACCCCTGTTGTGCATTAAATATTTTGGGATCACAAAATATGTCAACAAGTAATTTTTCTATTGTGACAGTCGGAATACCACGAACATGTTGAATTGGAGCTTCTGATACAAGTGATTTAACAATCCATGGCTCCTTATCATTGATCATATACCGTCTAATCAACTCCTCAGAAGGTTTCATATAAACAGAGTAGTTTCTGTCCTTCAAATAATAGAAAATACTTTCCATAGCATCTTTATCTACTTCGATTAACCGATAAAACCTGCCTGGTTGATGAAGCATGAATTCATTAAGGGTTGCAGTACTCCATAAACAAACTGTTAAAAATGGAAAATCTAATTTTATTTTTTTGTAAACTGAGATTAACTTACTTGATAATTCAGGAGTGTAGGCATCACCTTTACCAAAGGAAAACTTTCCTCTACCAATTCTATTTAATACACCTTCTTGCACAAGATTGTATATCCTCCAATTGACAGTAGTCTTTTTAACTTCTGGCTCAATAGTTCGATAGAATTCGAGCAAGTCAGAGATCGAAAATGTTATTTTTGATCGAAATTGATTCTTTAAACTGTCAATATAGAGTTTGTTTTGTACGATAGTTATACATTTTATTAGTCAAATGTATAAAACTATAATTTGGCATCAAAATATTATTGCTGCCAAAAATTAGTTTGGTTACTGAAAGATTATTTCAGCTATTTTGGTTTTTATAGGTGGATTTGCATATCGACAAAACAAAATGCGATAAAAATAATAGGTGATACCATAAAAAACTGGTGTCTAAGCCTTACACAAGTTAGTGTCTCGTGAAATGAAATATAACAAAAAAGCCCTGATTCGAAAATGATCGAATCAGGGCTTTAAATAATAATATTATGATTTTAGCTATGCTAACTGAGCATCAAGTTTTTGTGCTAAAACTCCTTTAGGTACTGCGCCTACTTGTTTATCAACTATTTCACCACCTTTAAACACCAACAAGGTAGGTATACTTCTGATGCCAAACTTAGCTGCTACTGTAGGATTTTCATCTACATTAACTTTCCCTATTACTGCTTTTCCTTCATAGTCTCCTGCCAATTCTTCCACCACTGGTCCAATCATTTTACATGGTCCACACCATTCTGCCCAAAAATCCACTAATATTGGCTGCTCTGAACCCATTACTTCTTCAAAGTTTGCATCCGTTATTTCTATTGTTTTTCCCATTTTTATATCTATTTAAAAATTCTTTATTCCTTTCTAACGCAAATATAATTTTTTTTGTTTCCCTAAGCAGGTAAGATCTCTATAATTATTGTTGATGGTAATATAGAAGACATTTATATCATGACTGATGTTACATTAATATGTTAACCTGTCGAAAATGTTATAGATTGTGAATGAGGTTTCGACAAGCCTGTCTGCCACAGGCAAGCTCAACCTGACAGCATTGAATAGTTTTGCGTAACATCAGATCATAACTTTATAGTCAATATTCTGCTTATTTAAACTATTAATCATTTCATTCGAGGGATTTACCTTATACTTTCTTGATAGCAAATCTACCGTCACATTTTCGGCTTTGTCTACAATTTTCACCTTTAGTGTACACTCCCCCTTATATTCATTACAAATATTATCAAGCTGCTCTACATAATCAGAGCTTAATTCGTCCAGATTAAAATATATTTCAAATCCTTTACTTTTTTTATCTCTCAAATCATTTAGCAACTCAATGGCTTGAATTTTAAATTCCAATCGTTGCTCTCCCCATTTTTGTTTTTCAACCCTTCCTGTAATAAACAAGTACCAATCTTGCATTAAGAATTCCTTAAACTTGAGGTAATCATCGCCAAATAAAAAGAAGGTGTGATTACCATTGTAATCTTCTAAAGTTAGTGTTCCAAAAGGCTTTCCTGTTTTGGTAGTACGATGAGCAAAAGTAGATACTATTCCACCTACTTTTACCACTCCTTTTTTCTGTAGTTCCTCAATATTACCAATGTCTGCCAATTGGGCATTACAAAAATGGTCTAATTCAAATTTAAAGTCATCTAAAGGGTGACCAGAAATATAAAGTCCAACTACTTCTTTTTCAATATTCAACTTTTCAAACTCACCATATGGCTCAATTTCTGGTGCTTTAGGTCGAGGTATTTCCTCTCCTGATGACCCTCCAAACAAAGAAGCTTGTGAGCTTTCTGCCTCTTGCTGCATTTTATTGGCATACCGTATAGACTTTTCTATTAACGTTTGCTCCCCTTCGGGTGCTACCAAATATTGTCTTCGGTGTATATCGGCAAAGCAATCGAAGCCTCCAGACATGGCAAGACTTTCAAATGTTTTTTTGTTTACTGCCCTTAAATTAACCCTTTCCGAAAAATTAAATATATCTGTAAACTTTCCGTTTTCCTCTCGCTCTTCAATAATCGCAGCTACTGCTGCCTCACCTGTACCTTTTATTGCTCCTAGTCCAAATCGAATATGTCCATCTTCATTTACAGTAAATTTAGTTTTAGATTCATTCACATCAGGGCCTAGTACATTTATTCCTGCACGATTACATTCTTCCATAAAGAAAGTAACCGATTTAATGTCATTCATATTATTACTCAACACCGAAGCCATATATTCGGCTGGATAATGAGCTTTTATATAGGCTGTTTGATAGGCTATCCACGCATAACATGTTGAGTGGGATTTATTAAAAGCATAAGCAGCAAAAGCTTCCCAATCCTTCCATATTTTTTCGAGTTTATCTTCAGGATGACCTTTTTCTTTTGCCTGACTAATAAATTTAGGCTTCAATTGATCGAGTAAAGCCATTATTTTTTTACCCATCGCTTTACGTAAAACATCGGCTTCACCTTTTGTGAATCCTGCTAATTTCTGTGAAAGCAACATTACCTGCTCCTGATATACCGTAATACCATACGTTTCTTTAAGGTATTCCTCCATATCGGGCAAGTCATAGCTTATTGGCTCATGCCCATGTTTTCGTTTAATAAAGGACGGAATATACTCCATTGGCCCAGGGCGATAGAGTGCATTCATGGCAATAAGGTCAGCAAAAACAGTTGGCTTCAGATCACGCATGTGCTTTTGCATACCTGGAGATTCATATTGGAAAATCCCTACTGTTTCGCCATGCTGAAACAGTTCATAGGTTTTTTCATCGTCTAGCGGAATCGTATCAGGGTCAATCTCTATTCCGTGCTTATCTTTTATTATTCGTACCGCATCCTTAATCAGGGTAAGGGTTTTTAATCCCAAAAAGTCCATCTTCAAAAGACCTGCGCTTTCTACCACTGAGTTATCGAACTGTGTGCACCACATATCGGAATCCTTGGCAGTAGCTACTGGCACAAAATTGGTGATATCGTCAGGGGTGATAATTACTCCACATGCATGAATTCCTGTGTTACGAACTGAACCCTCAAGAACCCTTGCTTGATTTAACACGTCAGCTTCTAAATCAGAACCTTCTGAAACCTCTATTAACTGATTGATTAAAGCTAAATCTTCACCTTTGTATTTCTCTTTCCTTTCCTTATCAGATAAAGCAAATATTTTCTTCATTGATGTGCCAGGTGTAGAAGGTATCAAATTGGAAATTCTACTCGTATCCTGCAATGAAAGCTCCATCACTCTACCCGTGTCTCGTACTGATGACTTCGCAGCCATAGTTCCATAAGTAATGATTTGAGCTACCTGATTAGATCCATATTTCTCAATCACATAATCCATCACTCTCCCTCGCCCTTCATCATCAAAGTCAATATCAATATCGGGCATTGACACCCTATCGGGATTAAGAAATCTCTCAAAAAGTAAATCGTAGGCTATTGGGTCAATATTAGTAATACCAGTGCAATAGGCTACTGCCGAACCTGCCGCTGATCCCCTGCCAGGGCCAACAGAAACTCCCATTTTACGAGCTGCAGCAATAAAATCCTGAACAATGAGGAAATATCCAGGGTATCCCGTTTTTCTTATTACTTCCAACTCAAAATCAAGACGTTCTTTTATTTCATCAGTAATCTCTTCGTAACGTTTTTTTGCCCCTTCGTAAGTTAGGTGGCGCAAGAAATTATTTTCTCCGATTTTTAGGACATCATCTTCATTATCTTGTTCATCTTGAAATTCTTTTGGAATATCAAATTTTGGTAAGAGAACATCTCGAGCTAATGTATATTCTTCTATTTTATCAGCTATCTCTTGCGTAGTTTCTATAGCCTCAGGTAAATCTGAAAACAGTTGCTTCATTTCGTCAGGAGACTTGATGTAATACTCCTCGTTAGGAAAACCAAAACGAAACTCTCGCCCTCTCTTGCCAATGTACTTTTTAGGCTTACTTACTGGGTCACTGTCCTTGACACATAATAAAACATCATGCGCTTCTGCATCCTTTTTCTCTGTATAATACGTGTTGTTCGATGCGAAATATTTTACATCATGCTTTTTTGCAAATTTTAACAATACCTCGTTTACCACGTTTTCCTCCTCTACCCCATGCCTATTTAATTCTACATAAAAATCATCTTCAAATTGTTCTTTCCACCACAAAAAAGCTTCTTCCGCTTGGGCTTCCCCTACATTTAAAATCAGATTGGGTACTTCGCCCCAAAGTCCACTGGTAGTAGCAATTAAATTATCTTTATGTTGAACAAGTATATCCTTATCAATACGGGGAACATAATACTTTCCTTCTACAAATGCTATAGAGGCCAGTTTAGCTAAGTTGTGATACCCTGCCTTGTTCTTTGCCAACAATACTATTTGATCTCCATTATTTTGTCTGGACTTATCATTTCTGTCTGGGCACACATAAAACTCACATCCCAAAATAGGTTTAATTTCTTCTTTTAATGCTGCTTTCACAAAGTGAAAGGCAGACATCATATTGCCATGATCGGTAAGAGCAATGGCCGACATATTTAATTTTTTCGCTGCACCTACCATTTCACTAATTTGAGAAGTGGCTTGTAACACAGAGTATTGCGAATGACAATGAAGATGCGTAAATGAGACATCTTCCAAATGCTCAATATCTGCATCGGTTTGTAGCACGTTATTAGCACTATCTTTAATTTCCTGAAGTGCATTGTCTTCATTAAAGTTGGCAGCAGCCAACTTAGGAGCTTCATACTTTACAGACTTAAAGTCTTTAATCTCAACAGGCACATAAACATCCTGATTGATTAGCCCGAAAAAACATCGTGCAGTTGCATCTACATCATAAGCAGCATCGTGGGCATCCGCAAAACCCTCTCCAAAAAGTTTTTTGTGTAATTCAGTTAATGTGGGCCATTTAAACTTCCCTCCTCTACCTCCTGGCAACGCACACCAGTCTGTGGAAACATCTTTGGTATCAATGGTAGCAAGCTTGGTTACCAATGGCTCTATATCTCCAAGACGAAAAAATTCACAACCAGTAACATTAATATCAAACTCAATGTTATGTCCTACATTATATTTTGTGCGTTTTAAGTCATGATGAAATTCTTCGAGTACAAACTTTAGATCATGACCATCTCTATTAGCACGTTCGGTAGTGATACCATGTACTTTGGCTACTGCAAAAGGAATATCAAAACCATCAGGTTTAATGATATAATTTTTATTTTCAAGTAGTTTACCTGTCTCGTCATGCAGTTGCCATGCCAACTGCACCATACGAGGCCAATTATCAATATGGGTATAATCCTGTTTCCAGTTCTTGGGAAGACCAGTGGTTTCAGTATCAAAAATTAAGTACATGTAGTGGTTGCAATTTGAGGGATGAAATTACTAATAATCGTTGAAATATTAGCCAACCATTTTTCATTTTCTTGATGGCATAGGTTATTCCAGTACTAATTCTGACAAAATGAAAACAGTTCAAAAATAACTCTAAAATTAAATAGGTTCATCTTATCTAAAACATGATCTACGTCATGTTTTTTGCATCTGTCACATCATAAAAATTGTTAATTATTACCTATACATTGCAAATAAAAACAAAATTATGATAGATATTGAAGAAAAAACTGTTGCTGAGGTAGTAGCACAAAATATTAAAACAGCTCATGTATTTAAAAAATATGGTATTGATTTTTGCTGCGGTGGAAATGTAGGGATAAAAGAAGTCTGTGATAAAAAACAAGTGAATTACACTAGCTTGAAAGATGAGTTACAACATGTGGATGATGTGCAATCTCGCGAGCAAGATTATAACCGTTGGGAGTTAGATTTTTTAACTGATTATATTATTAATACACACCACAGCTATGTTGAAGAGTCAATGCCAATAATGCTGCAATATGCTAACAAAGTAGCTAAAGTACATGGCAAACATGCTCCTGAAGTAGTAGAAATAAATAAATTAGTATCTGATATTGTTGAGGAACTGACTCAGCACATGAAAAAAGAAGAAGAAATACTTTTTCCATTAGTGAAGGACATGGTGAATATTATGAAAAATGGAGATAAAACAGTTTCATTCCACTGTGGATCTCTAAACAACCCCATACGTGTTATGGAAATAGAGCATGAAAATGCAGGTGATGTGTTTAAAAAAATAGCAGAGCTGTCTAACAACTACCAGCCACCTGAGTGGGCATGCAATACATACAGAGCTCTTTATGCTAAATTAGAAGAATTTGAACAAGATTTACATCAGCATATACACTTGGAAAACAATATATTATTCCCAAAAGCTGTTGTAATGGAAGAAGAAATGATTGCTAGATTTAACTAGGGTTAGTTCTCTGTTTTGAAAGAATCAATCCATTTTTCAGCAGCTTCCAAATCAGTAAACATGCGAGTAGGTTTTAATGGTTTGTTGAATCCCATAAAAAAATTAGCTAATACTTTACCCATAGGACTATCAGTAAGTAGTGCACATGCTGTGTACAATTTAATGTGTTCGGGATCTTTGGCATAAAAATTTCTAGCTTCAATACTTTGTGTATGCCCTTTTGGGTAGTATACAATAATTGGAATAGGTTGTTTTGATACTTCTTTCATATACTTACTAGACGCTTTTGCTTCCTCTATATTAATTACTGCATTTTCGGCTATCTGTATATACATAATTCCATTTTCTATCCATATAGTTTGTTGAGAAAAAGTAATGGGGTTAGAATCTTCTTTAGGTTTTATCATGCTTACTTTAATTATATGCCACTATTAATTATTAATTGATGTTGTTTATGATTTGTAAAAACATTCATGTTATTAACAACAAACAGTATTTTTTTGCTTTTTAAAAACTTTTTTGACTAATGTTAATGTTTTGCTCAACCCCAATCACAATACGTAAAATAGCTAAAGTAATTGAGAAATTATAAAACATCACGTCATATATTTTTAGGTTTTGAGAAATTATATAGCCAATGCCGTGGAATATTTATTTTTTGCTAGCACAAAAGCACTTTGCACGTTACCTATATTTATATTTACCGAGAGTTTAGTAAAAATGAACCTTTCATAAGCCTCCATATCTTTTAAAATGACTTTTAATAAAAAATCAAAATTACCAGCTATGTGGTAACATTCTTGCACCTCATGATGACCATTCATTTCTTTAGCAAAGTTATCGAGATAGGATCGCGTATGATTTTTAATTGAAATAGAAACAAACACAATTAGATTTTTATCTATCTTTTTCTGATTTACTAATGCTACGTATTTATCAATTACTCCTTCGCGTTCCAAGCGTTTAACACGCTCAAAAACTGGAGTAGTAGTAAGGTTAAGTTGCTCAGCAAGTGCTTTAGTCGTCATTCGACCATCTTTTTGCAACATGTCTAATATTTTAACATCTGTAGTATCTAATGAGATATTCATAGAATTATTTTCTATTAAATAAGATTAAATATAATAATATCAGAAATATATTCTTTATATGTATCAAATATATAACAAACACTCTATTTTAATACAGTTATATAGAAAATATACTAAATCATATTTATTGAAAATTATTTTTGTAATTGATATGGCTAGGCTTGATGATTTGGAAAGCCAATGCACCTATCTCTAAAACTTCTTTCAAAATCCTATTAAAATAGTTAATTTAAAGTATAAACATAGCATCATGCCGAGATATCATCAATTAGGTAAGATTCCTCATAAAAGACATACTACATTTAGAAAGAAGGATGGCGAGCTGTATCAGGAAGAACTATTTGGAACGGTTGGTTTTTCGGGAATGTCCTCATTAATATACCATTTAAATCCTCCAACAGTAGTAAATGAAATAACCAAAATTGGTTCAGTAGCTCCAATAATTTCGTGTGAAAAAAACATGAAGGCATTAAGTTTTAAGGGGTTTTCACTTAAACCTGAAAAGGATTTTCTAAACAGTAGAAAAACGCTTTTTGTAAATAATAATTTACACATTGGTTTAGCAGCACCAAAAACATTTTCTAAAAACTATTTCTACAAAAATGGAGATGCGGATGAAATGCTATTTGTTCATGTTGGTTCAGGCACTCTAAAAACAATGTATGGGAATATTGAATTCCAGTATGGCGATTACTTAATCATTCCCAGAGGTACTATTTATCAAATTGATTTTAAGACGGAAAACAATAGACTCCTTTTTGTTGAGTCATTTGATCCAATTTATACTCCGAGTAAGTATAGAAATAATTTTGGGCAGTTTTTGGAGCATGCCCCATTTTGCGAAAGAGATTTTAGGTTGCCACAAAACTTAACAACGCATGATGAGAAAGGAGACTTTAAAATCATGATTAAAAAGCAAGGTGTAATGTGGGAATATATTTATGATAATCATCCTTTTGATGTGATAGGTTGGGATGGATTTAATTACCCTTATGCATTTTCTATTCATGATTTTGAACCTATTACCGGGAAAATACATATGCCACCTCCAATTCATCAAACATTCGAAGCCTCAGGTTTTGTGGTATGTTCTTTTGTTCCAAGAATGTACGACTATCATCCAGATTCAATTCCTGCTCCATATCATCATAGTAATGTGGATTCTGATGAACTACTGTATTATGTGGATGGTGACTTTATGAGTAGAAATAATATTGAAAAAGGACAAATTACACTACATCCTGGTGGTGTGCCACATGGACCACATCCAGGAGCAATTGAGA
>JAOUKH010000144.1 GCA_029882685.1 Cyclobacteriaceae bacterium | reverse complement strand
TGGCGCATTAGCTCCTCCACAAATAGCTTATCTTAATTATGGTTTTGGCGAATCAATAGGAGTAGGTACTAAAAAGGCTTTTGGAATTGTTTTTACTCAGTTAAAAGCATTTAAAAAGATTTTTAGCGGTCAATTATCTATCAGAAAGTCACTATCAGGTCCCATTGGAATAGCTCAAGCTTATGGAGGTAATTGGGAATGGACACGTTTTTGGAGAATGACAGGTTTACTTTCAATGGTGTTGGCTTTTATGAATTTATTACCTATTCCAGCACTAGATGGAGGACATGTGATGTTCCTAAGTTTTGAAATGTTGTCAGGAAGAAAACCTGGAGATAAATTTATGGAATATGCTCAAAAATTTGGAATGATTCTTTTATTGAGTTTAATGGCATTTGTGATTTTCAACGATATTTTCAAGGTCTATTTGGATTGGATTAATTAAATTTGAAAACTCAAAAATGAAAAGGGATCAATTCATAGAATTGATCCCTTTTTTGATTTTACGATAATAACTTAATACATAAGTTTCCATTTCTAATAAATTATTATATTTATAGATATACAATACATTTTGGTTGACTTTAATAGTTCAATATGGAAAATTATGACTTGATTATTATTGGTGGAGGGCCATCAGGATATGCATCGGCCATGAGAGCAATGGACTTTAAAAAAAAGACACTTTTAATTGAAAGAAAAGCATTAGGAGGTGCAGGTGTAAGTAATGGGGCATTATCCTCTAAAACTTGGTGGGAAATTTCTCGTGAAACATCAACGCTTAATAAACATTTGGATCGGTTTAATATGCAAACTCCAGAGGTGAATTTTCAAGAAGTAAAAGCCGAGGTAGCTAGTGCAGTAGACTATCGAATTTCTATGTTGAAAACGCACATGGAACGCCTAAATGATTCGAACTATTCTAATTTACTAAAATATAAAACAGGTAATGCTAAGTTAATTACTAATCATGAAGTAGAGATAACGACAGTAAATGGCAGAGAAATAGTATATGGTGAATATATTGTATTGGCGACAGGTAGTCGTCCTAGAAAGCTTGATCATATCCCAATTGACGAGAAGGTGATTTTAACTAGCGATGGTATTGAATCGTTGGACAATTTTCCGGAAAGCATGGTAATATTAGGTGCTGGGGTAATAGGCTGTGAATTTGCTACTATATTTTCTGGTTTTAAAAAAACGAAAGTTCACCTAATAGACAAAGGTGATCATGTATTACCATTTGAGGATAGTGATATTGTGGAGGTTATTGAAGAAAATTTAGAAAAAAACAATGTCCTTATTCATCGTAATTCACAACTCACACGAATGGAGATAGTAAATGGAAGAGTGGAATATGAACTAGAATATACTGGTGGAAGAAAAGAAGTGTTTAATGTGGAAAAGGCATTAGTTTCTGTTGGTAGGATACCTAATTGGGAAAATCTATGGGACGAAAGTGTAAAAATAGAGTTGAACAATAGAGGTATTGAAGATGATGATACACAAACAAGTATCTCAAACATATATGCGGTGGGAGACATTACTGCAGATATTGCGCTAGTGAATGTTGGAGAACTGGAAGGTCGTTATGCTGTGGAACGAATATTTGGTGAACCTGAACGTAAATTGATTTATGAAAATATTTCTACAATTATGTTTTTAAATCCAGAAGTTGCAGGAGTAGGGTTAAACGAAATTCAAGCTAGACAAAAAGGAATTAGCTATAAAGTAGCTACTTTGGATTATGGGTGTATTCCAAGGGCAATAGCTAAACGTAATACACAAGGGTTTATCAAAATGCTAGTAACTAATGATGACGAAATGAAAATATTGGGGATGAGAATTGTGGGTAATCAAGCATCAAGTGCTATTCAAGCAGTAGCGTTGTTAATCTCTATGGATAAAGGAATTAGGGAATTGGCGGAATGTGTACACCCACACCCATCTATTACTGAAGGTATTCAAGAATGTGTCCGAATGTTATTAGGTAAATCGCTCTTTAAACCTGATGCTCTACAGGATATGAACTCATGTCGGGTTTTTACTCCAAAAGGAGAATATGAAAATATTTTATTTTAGTATGTTCAGCATTAGTAGCATAAGTGTATGACCAATTGTAGATTTATTCTTTAATTTGAAATAGTTGTTGGATGAAATCATTATAGTGTTTGAGAAATGAAAATTGACACTACTTATTATGAACGTTGTATTAGCACGTTAGAGAAAGCACATGGGTTATTGCTAAAAGCAAATCCCGAAAATATAGATTATGATTTATATCCTTCTGCATCTATTAAAGAGTTTGAAATTATTCTAGAACAAAGTGGGAAGTTGTTAAGAAAAGTACTAAAGCCTTATTTTCATTCTTCAAAAGAGGTGGATAAGTTGTATTTTAAAGATGTATTCAGGCAGGCAGTGCTTCGTAGTATTATTACAGATGAAACTTGTGAACGCTGGCTACAATACCGTAACAACAGAAACAGCACGACTCATGATTATGGGGTAAATTTTGCAGAGGAAACATTGGTACTCATACCTCAGTTTATTAACGATGCAACTGAACTTGCTGTTGCTATAAAACAACAAAATGATGCTATTGAGGGATAAAGATAAACGAACCCTTTCGCAAATTTTTTCATTGGTAGAGATTCCTCTGGAAGTATGGGTCTATGGTAGTAGGGTAAACGGGACAGCACATAAAGGAAGTGATTTGGATTTAGTAGTGCGTAGCAAGGATTTAAAACCATTACCAATTGACATATATACCAATTTATGTGAAAAAATAAGAGAAAGCAATATACCTATTTTGGTAGAACTCAGGGATTGGGCTAAGCTACCAGAAAGTTTTCACCAACAGATAGTACCACAGCATGAAGTGTTGTTCAGTAATACAGAAATGGTGGCAAATGAGCCTTCTTTAGAATACAAAAAAAATCCAAAAATAAATAAAGACACTTAGGTAAGTGGTTACGAAAAGTAACACTCATCATTATTGAAGCTCATTTTATTGAGAAGAATTAGAACGTAACAATGTTGAGAAATATTAGACTGTATTGCTTTCAAAGTAATAGTCTTAATGATCAATGAGTTCCTTTGAGTGTCCTATTACCTTTTCATGTTTATACTTCCAGTTAATTATTTATAATATGTCGCTACTTCTTCAAGTTGTTTTCTTTCCAATTTAGGAACATAAGTTCTTTCAGCTGGATAACCGATAGGAATTAATAAAAAAGGACGTTCGTTTTCAGGTCGATTTAATATTTTGGCTAGAAAATTCATTGGGCTAGGTGTGTGGGTTAATGCTATTAATCCAGCATTGTGAATGGCAGTTAATAAAAAACCTGCCGCCAAACCTACTGATTCATTTACATAATAGTTGTTCTTTTTATTTCCTTCACTATCAAAATCATATGGCTTTTTAAATATAATAATCAAGTAGGGAGCTGTTTCTAGAAATGGCTTGTGCCAGTCAGTACCAATAGGTTTTAGTGCTTTTAGCCATTCATCATTCATACGATTTTGGTAGCTTTCATATTCTTCTTTTTCTGCAGCCTCTCTAATTTTTGATTTAATATCAGGATTAGAAACCAAACAAAAAGTCCATGGTTGTTTATGAGCACCAGACGGAGCAGTAGAAGCTGATAAAATAATATTATCAATTATTTCTTTTAAAATTGGCTTATCTGAAAAATCACGCACTGACCTTCTATCATTTAACCATTCATAAAATTTTTCACTACGCTCAAGCATTTCATCCTCTTGGTATGTTTCTTTGTAATAGCGTACATGTGTGTACTCTTCCACTTGTATTGTGTCTTTATGATCTTCCATCTTTTATAAATTTACACTTCAATTTGTAAGATAATAAGAAAGCAAAATGCAAGAAAGCAGACATGTTAGTTTTTAGATGAACGGTAATAATATGATTTATAATATTTTTATCTTGGAGTCTAGAATGAATCAACAACTTTTTAATTATGAGTAAAAAATATTCAAAACACCTAATGTCATTGGTATTGATCTTTTCAATGATAAATGTCGAGACGAATGCTGATGTGCTGTTTCAGCAAGATTCTGTTAAAATAGATAGCACGAAAAATAAAAAAGAAAAGAAGGACTTACCTCTAGAAGCAACTAGAAAATTGCAAATAAATACAGATCAAGGTACATGGATATCGCTTGATGTAAGTCCTGATGGACAAAAAATTGTATTTGAAATGCTGGGGGATTTATATTTACTTCCAATAACAGGTGGAAAAGCAGAACGTATTACTGATGGTCTTCAGTTTGATACGCATGCTCGCTTTAGTCCTGATGGAAAAACGCTAGTTTATTTATCTGATGAGAGCGGTGCACAAAATGTGTGGTTGATGGAATTGGATAGTAAAGAAAAAACTAAGCTTACAGAAAGTAAGAACGAGGATTATCAATCAGTAGATTGGACAGCAGACGGAGATTATTTAGTGGCATCCAAAGGAAGAAGAAATTTAAAATTGTGGATGTATCATAAAGATGGGGGAAAGGGAGCTCAGTTAATTGATAAGCCTGAAAACATGAAAATGATTGAACCTGCTCCAGCACCAGACAATCGTTTTATTTGGTTCTCGAGAAGAACAAATGCATGGAATTACAATGCACAATTGCCACAATATCACATTTGGACATACGATCGTGAAACAGGTGAAATGAATATGAAAGTGAATCGCTACGGTTCTTCTTTTGCTCCAACTATTTCACCTGATGGACTTTGGCTAGTTTATGGTACACGATACAATGCACAAACAGGTCTCATGCTTCGTAATTTGATGACTGGTAAAGAGAACTGGTTAGCATATCCTGTACAACGAGATGAGCAAGAATCCATTGCACCGCTAGGGGTACTTCCTGCTATGTCATTTACACCTGATAGTAGAAGTGTAGTGGCATCGTATGGAGGTAAAATATATCGTATTCCAATTAATGGTGGAGATGCAGTAAACATCCCTTTTAAAGTAGAGGAAGAATTAATGGTGGGGCCAAGATTAGAGTTTGACTATCCAATAAGTGATGATAAAACAATGATTGTGAATCAGATTCGCGATCCACAGCTTTCTCCTGATGGAGCTAAATTAGTTTTTACGGCTCTAAATAAACTCTATGTAATGGATTACCCGAGCGGAACGCCTATGCGATTAACTTCTATGGAAGGAGTTCAGGCACAACCTCATTGGTCACCTGATGGTGCATATATTGCATTTTCAACGTGGGAAAATGGACAAGGGTTTATTTACAAAGTTAATGTGAAAGGAAAGGCAAAGCCTGTGAAGTTGACAAGAGAATCATCATTGTACAGTGAGCTTGTTTGGTCGAAAGATGGAAAAAGAATCCTTTTTATTAAAGGAAGTGATGAAGAATTTAATAATGCGTTAAGTGTATACTCTTTTAACCGTTCAGAAGAAATTGCATGGGTGGACGCTATTAATGGAGGAGAACATCAGTTTATTGCTAAAACCAATGGAAGAAGTAATCCGCATTTTGGGAAAGTCAGTGATCGAATATATTTCCATAAAGGAGAACATGGATTAGTTTCCATTAAATGGGATGGTACAGATGAAAAGGAGCATATTAAACTTACTGGAATTACAACTTATGGATCATCAGTAGTGGAAGAAAGTGTAAACTTTTGTATGCTTTCTGAAAATGCAAATCCTACTGCAAATACAAAGCCTTCTAATGCATCTTTAATTACGATGTCACCTAATGAAGATCAGGTATTAGCACTAATTAATAATAACATATACATTGCTACTGTACCAAAAATCGGAGGAGCAACACCTGAAATTTCTTTAGCAGATGCTAAAAAAGCAGCTTTTCCAGCAAGGCAATTAACCGAAATTGGTGGTCAGTTTCCTCATTGGACGGCTGATGGAAAGAACGTAAACTGGTCTATCGGGAATGCTTATTTCTCATACAATATTGCTGATGCCAAAGCAGAAGAAAAACGTCTTGATGAGGAGAAAAAAGCCAAAGAGAAAGAAGAGAAAGATAAAAAAGAGGTAGACGATAAAGAAGGTGAGGAAAAGGATGATAAAGAGAAAGAAGATGAAGGATACAAACCTACCGAAATTAGAATTAAGGTAGAGGTAGATAAGGATATTCCTGAAGGGAAAGTACTTTTAAAGGGAGCTAGAATTATTACCATGTCTGGTGATCAGGTAATTGAAAAGGGAGATGTATTGATAGAAAATAATAGAATTGTTGAAGTAGGAGAAAGCATAGAAGCAGGAGATGCTCGTGTTATGAGTATGACAGGGAAAACTATTATTCCTGGTTTTGTAGATACACATGCCCACATGTGGCCGTTGTGGGGAATACACAATAAAAACGTCTGGAGTTATACGGCAAATCTTGCTTATGGTGTAACCACTACTCGGGATCCGCAAACTGCTACTACTGATGTTTTAACCTATTCAGACATGGTGGAGACAGGCGAATTAGTTGGCCCTAGGGTGTATTCAACCGGGCCTGGGGTTGGGTTCTGGATGTATAAAATTAAAGACTTGAAACATGCTAAACGTGTCCTAAAACAATACTCAGAATACTACAATACTAAAACTATCAAAATGTATTTGGTAGGAAATCGACAGCAGCGGCAATGGGTAATTATGGCAGCTAAAGAGCAACAATTGATGCCAACAACCGAAGGCGGTCTGGATTTTAAATTAAACATTACACAATCATTGGATGGTTACCCGGGTCATGAGCATAGTTTTCCAATATATCCGATTTATGATGATGTGGTGAGTTTTGTTTCTGATCTTCAAATGGCATATACACCAACATTGTTGGTGTCCTATGGAGGTCCTTGGGCAGAAAATTATTACTATGCAACCGAGGATGTAAACTATGATAAAAAGCTAAATTATTTTACACCAAAACGTGAGTTGGATCAAAAATCTAGGAGAAGAAGAGGCTGGTTTATGGATGAAGAGCATATTTTTAGCCGACATGCTGAGTTTGTGAAAGACTTGGTTGAAGATGGTGGTATATCTGGTGTAGGTTCACATGGACAGTTGCAAGGGTTGGGTTACCATTGGGAATTGTGGTCGATGCAATCAGGAGGAATGAAAGAGCATGATGCACTTAAGGTAGCCACTATTTTGGGAGCAAAAGCAATTGGGTTGAGCAAAGATTTGGGGTCTATTGAAAAAGGTAAATTGGCTGATCTTATCATTTTGGATAAAAACCCTCTTGAAGACATGCGTAATACAAATACCATAAAATATGTAATGAAAAATGGTCGATTATACAATGGAGATAATTTAGCACAAGAATATCCTCAAAAAACTGTACCAATGAAATATTTTTGGCATGATACTGCACCTAAAGATGTGCCAGGAATGAAGAAATAGATTTTTAAATTGGCAACTTTTCAAAAGATTCATCTTATAGCAAGATTGAATCTTTTGGAGAGTTTTGAATCCAAGAAATATATAAGGACAGATCTTTTAATTTCTATCAAAATTATCAATTTGTACTAATGATTTTTCGCTAAATTCGTGATCGGGTCAATTATTTAATCAATTTCATTTTCTTTATAATATGTTTACAGGAATAATAGAAACACTTGGAGTCGTTCATAAAATTGATAAAGAAGATACTAACGTGCACTTTTCGATTTCAAGTAATATCACGAATGAATTGAAGGTAGATCAGAGTGTAGCGCATAATGGCGTATGTCTTACTGTTACAAATATTGAAGCCGACAATTACAGAGTTACTGCCGTAAATGAAACACTTGAAAAAACAAACTTAGGTAGTTTGAAAGTAGGTGACAAAGTGAATTTAGAACGTTGCATGTTGAACAATGGTCGTTTTGATGGACATATTGTTCAGGGACATGTGGATCAAATAGGGACTTGTGTGGAAATTAATGAAGTAGACGGAAGTTGGCTTTTTAGCTTTGAATATGCTACTGAATCTGGAAATATAACCGTAGAAAAGGGATCGATAACTATTAATGGAATAAGTCTTACTTGTTTTAATTCCAAAGAGAATGGATTTACAGTAGCCATCATTCCATTTACCTATGAGTATACCAATATGCATCAATTAAAAGTAGGGGATAGTGTGAATTTAGAGTTCGATATTGTAGGGAAGTATGTACAACGATTGATGAATAAATAAATTAAACTACACTACACAATTTACCACTATAAATAAGACATAATATGTTCAGAAGCATTTTTACGATCATCAATTGGAAGACTTTCGTTATTACAACTTTATCAGTTGTTGCCACCTATTTTTGTAATATATATGAAATCCGTGCTGATTTCCCATTGAATTTGGTCGGAATAGCCATTGTTTTTCCAGTAGTTTTTTCAATAGATAGTGCTTACAAACGTAGGGAGAGAGCATTGGGCTTTTTAGCCGATTTTAAAGCACATTTATTAGCGATAAACCATGCCTCAATTGATTGGATTACTCCTGGAGAGGAGAAATTCAATACGAATTTGAAAAATAGATTGATTGGTATTTATGATGCTTTACGATCCACTTTTGTGGTAAATAAATCAGAAATTGCTACAAAAGAAATGGTGCTTTACAAGCAGTTGGGAGAATTATCGACCTATTTGCAAGAATTTCGTGCACAAGGTTTGCAAGTGGGAGAAATGTCTAGAGTAAGTCAGTACATTAGCAAAATGAGTGTTTCTATAGAAAATTTATTTGTGATCCTGCACTATCGAACACCTATTACGTTACGTGCGTATAGTAAAATATTTATTTATAGTTTTCCAGTTTTATACGCACCATATTTCGTTGAAATATCATCACATTATTCAAATGGATTGCAATATATGATGCCTGTAGTATTTAGTTTTATTTTGGTGAGTTTGGATAATATTCAAAATCATCTTGAAAATCCATTTGATCAAGTTGGAGAAGATGACATTAAGTTTGATGTAGAAAATTTTAGTGAAGTTTTGAAGTAATTCATTATTTATCACTCTGAATACCTTATAGCAGGTCACTCAGAGTTCCGATAAATCGGGACGAAGAGTCTTTTGAATTGGGACGTGTTAATAAAGTGAGGAACTGGTAAAAAGATTCTTCACCTTCGTTTCACTTCGGTTCTGAATGACCCATGACACGTCACTCAGAATTTCGATAAATCGGGACGAAGAGTCTCAATGTTTTTTATTACCAATTATTAATTTCGATCCAAAGATCATTGTAATCAGGATTATGCTTTTCTATTAATCTCTCCTTAAATGTCCGACTTTTTCCTTTTATGTATTTCTCTTTTTGAATTGCTTGTTCAATACTTTGAAAGAATTCGTAATACAGTAATTTATTGCAATTGTATTTAGCAGTAAAACTAAGCGGATAGAATTTTTCTTTATGTTGAAGAACTCTTGAAACTAAGTCCGATGTAACTCCAGTATAAAGCACGGTATTGTGCTTGTTAGCCATTATATAAACATGTCCACTTTTCATAATTTGAATGTAATTCAAATTGTTTTAAAGATAAAGTTGAATCAGAAGTTCTAAGGTGTTATAAAATAAGGAACTAATAATAATGAGATTCTTCACTCACTACGTATCGCTCTGAATGGCGGTAAACAAGGAAAGATTCTTCACTCATTTCATATCGCTCTGAATGGCGGTAAGAATGTGAACGAGAATGGGTTTTGTATCACTTTGAATACCTTATACTTATAGCAGGTCACTCAGAATTTCGATAAATCGGGACGAAGAGTCTCAATGTTTTTTATTACCAATTATTAATTTCGATCCAAAGATCATTGTAATCAGGATTATGCTTTTCTATTAATCTCTCCTTAAATGTCCG
>JAOUKH010000143.1 GCA_029882685.1 Cyclobacteriaceae bacterium | reverse complement strand
GGAAAAATAATTGAGATAGAAGCTAAAAACATACTACCTACAACAACAGCTAAAAAATCATAGCTGCCCTTCGGGACATCAACGCTTTTTAGCCCAGCGTTTGCGAGCACTACCAGAACGAAATAAAATGACAATTGGAGATAAGAAGCAAATATTATTTGAACTTAATGAATTAGACTCATCCAACGAACTTCGAAATCTGAACTTCTTTCTTGGGGGTATATTGATATCTAATGAATCGGCATATATTCCAACTTATTTAGCATCTCTCGAACGCTTCATCGAACTGCTTACCAAAGCACATTTTGCAAACGCCACAATGGACGAACTGACAGCAGAGCAACGTTCTGACAAGCTAATTAATGAACGCGAATCTGACGAACCTCAATTTTTCAGGCATCTATTTCAACTGGATGAAACAATTAATCAGTACACCATTTTCGTTTTTCAATCGAACCAATCGACTGACTTTGTTTGGTTCTGTTGGGATGAACACAATTGCAACTCTGAGCATGAACTGAATCAAATCTATTCGACCCGTATTTCAACTGTTGAACTGACTTCATGGTTGAATAAACTTGCTACTGAACTGAAAAAGTAGCTTGGAATACCTACAAAATTTGGGACTAAATTATTAAGCCACATTTTTAATAAATTTTCTTAATTCTATTTCCTTTTCCAACGGTGTAAGATATCCTAAACTTGAGTGTAACCTTTCCGTATTATACCAATTAATGTATTGATTAATCGAGTCGTATAATTGTTGATATGAAGTATATCGATATCTGTTCAACCATTCGTGTTTAATAGTTTTGAAAAAACTTTCAGCTACTGCATTGTCCCAACAATTGGAATACCTTAATTGTGACTTGAAACAGGGACTTTCTCAAAAACCAGCTCCCAAGAGCTAAGAAAAACTGACCGAACATCTTAAAGAGCATATGACACTAATGCAAAACAGTCCACAACGTGTGAGGAAATATTTTCAGCACCAAGATATTAAATACGCAGCTTAATATAGGTTTATTGAATTCGGGTTAATAACATCAAAAAAAATTATAACCAAACGTTTTACCCTCACCTTTATTATTCTTTTATCTTTGCACTTAAATTGTGATTTAGAAAACTATGTCAGATAAGAAATATACAATTACGGCTGCATTGCCGTATGCCAATGGACCAGTACATGTTGGACATTTAGCAGGGGTTTATGTGCCTGCTGATATATATGTACGGTACTTAAGAAGTAAAGGAGAGGATGTGGCATTTGTGTGTGGTTCTGATGAACATGGAGTGCCAATTACTATACGAGCAAAGAAAGAAGGCGTTACTCCACAGGAGATTGTAGATAAGTATCACGGTATCATTAAAAAATCATTTGCTGATTTTGGGATAAGCTTCGATATATATTCCCGTACATCATCTACCACGCAACATCAAACAGCCTCTGAATTTTTTAAGAAATTGTATGATGACGGTGCATTTGAAGAAAAAGAGACAGAGCAATTTTATGATGAGAAAAACCAACAATTTTTAGCCGATAGATATATAGTAGGCACTTGCCCTAGATGTAGTTTCGATGGTGCTTATGGTGATCAGTGTGAGTCTTGTGGCTCTACACTTAGTTCTACTGAATTAATAAATCCTACATCGGCATTAAGTGGTGAAAAACCTGTAATGAGGAATACTAAACATTGGTATTTACCATTGGATAAGTATGAGAACTGGTTAAAAGAATGGATAGTTGACGGTCATAAAAATGATTGGAAAACAAATGTATATGGGCAATGTAAATCATGGATAGACCAAGGATTACAAGCAAGGGCAGTTACTAGAGACTTAGATTGGGGAGTGCCCGTTCCTGTAGAAGGAGCAGAAGGAAAAGTACTCTATGTTTGGTTCGATGCACCCATAGGTTATATTTCAGCTACCAAGGATTGGGCAGCTGAAAAAGGAAAGAACTGGGAAGATTATTGGAAAGGAGAGAATACTGAATTAGTACATTTTATTGGGAAGGATAACATTGTGTTTCATTGTATTATTTTTCCAACTATGCTAAAAGCAGAGGGAAGTTATGTGCTTCCACAAAACGTACCTGCCAATGAATTCTTGAACCTTGAAGGAGATAAAATATCAACTTCAAGAAATTGGGCGGTGTGGCTGCATGAATATTTAGAGGAGCTACCTGGCAAAGAAGATGTACTGCGATACACACTTTGTGCCAATGCACCTGAGACAAAAGATAACGATTTCACTTGGAAAGATTTTCAGGCAAGAAACAATAATGAGCTAGTAGCCATATTAGGGAATTTCATTAATAGGGCAGTAGTGCTTACTCATAAATACTTTGAAGAAAAAGTGCCAGAGAGAAATACATTGGAAGCTATTGATGAAGAGGTAATTCAGAAAATGAATGAATTTCCTCAATTAATAGCTGCTTCGTTGGACAAATATCGCTTTAGAGAAGCGATGGGTGTTTTTATGGATTTAGCACGCTTGGGAAATAAATACTTGGCTGATACCGAACCTTGGAAGTTGATTAAAGAAGACGAACAGCGTGTAGCAACTATTCTTAATATTAGTTTGCAGATTGCAGCGAATCTGGCAATTGTCGGAGAACCCTTCCTTCCTTTTTCCATGAAAAAATTAGAAGGTATTTTGAATACTACTTCGAGAAAATGGAATGAAGCTGGCAAAGCGGATTTATTGGATAGCGGACATCAGCTTAATAAAGCAACGTTATTGTTTGAAAAAATCGAAGATGAAATGGTAGCAACTCAAGTGCAAAAGCTAGAAAACACTAAAAAGCAAAATGAGATGGAAAATAAAGAGGTAGCCCCATTAAAACCAGAAATCACTTTTGATGATTTTATGAAAATGGATATTAGAATAGGGAAGGTGTTAGAGGCTGAAAAAATGAAGAAATCGAAAAAGCTCCTGAAGTTGATCATTGATACTGGAATTGATACAAGAACAGTTTTAAGTGGCATAGCGGAGCATTTCACCCCAGAAGAGGTAGTTGGACAGCAAGTGAGTGTGTTGGTGAACCTAGCTCCACGAAAAATGATGGGTATTGAATCACAAGGAATGGTGCTGATGGCTGAAGATAATGACGGTAGCTTAAAATTTATCCAGCCAGGAGATGAAGTAGTGCCTGGCGCTTTGGTGAGTTGATCTCAATCATTAAACTGATTCATAGTTCGTTCTATGCCAATGGTGCAAAATGATAAAGTCATTTCAATAGCTTTGTCCATTTTAAGAGGTAATTCTGCTAAATCTCCTTCAGGAAAGTTGCTTAATACATAATCTACTTGTTTGCCACTGTGGAAGTCATTGCCAATGCCAAATTTTAATCGAGGGTAATTATTGCCTCCTGTTAGCTCTTCAATGTTTTTAAGACCATTATGACCCGCAGCTGAACCTTTTGCTCTCAAGCGTAGATTTCCAAATGGTAAAGCTATGTCATCAACGATTACCAGTACATTTTCTTTAGGTATTTTAAGTTCCTTCATCCAATAATTAACAGCCTTGCCACTTAGGTTCATGTAAGTGGTCGGTTTAATTAAATGAACCTGACGACCTTTGTATTTGAAGCCTGTTTTGAATGCTAAACGAGAAGATTCGAATTGAATATTTTCTTTTTCTGCAAGTCTATCAAGAGTAAGAAACCCAATATTATGCCGAGTAAGCTCATATTCAGAACCAATATTGCCTAGTCCAACTATTAAATACTTCATGATCTTAAATTATAGGATTTCCATAAATAAAAAAACCCTGATTTCGATATATCATCGAAATCAGGGTTTGGTGTTTGAGTTAAATTTAAATTATGATTCAGCACCTTCAGCTTCAGCATCTTCAGCTCCCTCAACTTTTTCTTCTTCACCTTCTTCATCGTCTTTACCTCTAAGTGCTCTAGGCATTTCAACTACTGCAATTGATGCTTGTTGCGTATCAAGAATTTCAAAATTTTCAGTAGCTACTTCAGATACTTTTATTGCTCTACCAAAGTCAAGTTTACCTAAATCGACATCAATATGCTCAGGCATATCTTTAGGTAATGCTAGTACATGTAATACTCTTCTTTTCTTTATTAATGCTCCACCTTTAGATACACCAGGTGATTGTCCAACAAAATGAACAGGAATATCCATCTTAATTTTCTTCCCTTCAAATAACATCAAAAAGTCAGCATGTAATAACACTTCACTTACAGGGTGGAATTGTGTATCTTGAAGAATAGCTTGGTATTCAGTACCTTCAATATTTAAATTCACAAAATGTGCTTCTTGTGTATAAACTAGCTCTCTAAATAGAATCATTGGTGCTGAGAAATGCACTTGTTCTTTACCTCCATACAGTACGCATGGTACATTTCCATCAGCTCGTAAAGCTTTCGCTTCTTTTTTGCCGAGATTTGCTCTTTTATACCCTATAATCTCTAAAGTTTTCATAATTGTTTTTATATATAATTAATTGTTATTAAATACGCTTTAAATAAATAATGAACTTATTGATTCGTGATCGTGAATCTTTCTTATCGCTTTAGCAAATAAATCTGAAAGCGTTAATACTTTTATTTTTTCACTATTTTCTTTTGTTGGGATAGAGTCTGCAACAACAAGTTCTTCAAGAACAGAATTGTTAATATTGTCATAAGCGGATCCAGAAAGAACAGGATGTGTACAAATTGCTCTTACCGATTTTGCGCCCTTTTCCATAATTAAAGAAGCAGCTTTACACATTGTACCTCCAGTATCAATAAGATCATCAACTAATACTACGTTTTTTCCTTCAACATCACCTATCAATTGCATAGAAGCAATTTCATTAGCTCTTTTTCTATGCTTATCACACACTACCATGTCTGCATTAAAATACTTAGCAAAACTTCTTACCCTTTTTACTCCACCAACATCTGGAGAAGCAAAAATTAAATCTTCCAATTCTAGTGATTTCACATACGGCACGAATACAGAAGTACTATCCAGATGATCAACAGGAATATCAAAAAAACCTTGAATTTGATCAGCATGTAAGTCACACGTCATAATACGATTTGCACCAGCAGCAGTAATTAAATTAGCTATAAGTTTTGCTCCTATAGCTACTCTGGGTTTATCCTTTCTATCTTGACGTGCATATCCAAAGTAGGGCATTACTACTGTCACATATTTAGCACTAGCTCTACGTGCTGCATCTACCATTAATAACAACTCCATAATATTGTCGGATGGAGCAAAAGTAGATTGGATAATAAATACATCACACCCTCTTACAGACTCGTTAAAATAGGGAGATATTTCACCGTCACTAAATTTTTGAAATGTAGCTTCCCCAAGAGGTTTTCCATATGACTGTGCTATTTTTTCAGCCAAATATAAAGATTCCTTACCAGAGAAAATTTTTACTGATGATGACATTTTACTTTTTTGTACTCGTAATGAAAACAGTAATCCCAGTCAAAATATTTTGACCGGGATTAGTTGCCCGACTAGGGCTCGAACCTAGACTCTTCTGGACCAAAACCAGACGTGTTGCCAGTTACACCATCGGGCAGTAAATTTTCCCTTTATTTTGGGAGAGCAAAAGTAGCATTAATTTTTTATTAGTAAAACACGGAACGAAAAAAAATATTGAAACTTTTATTGGTACTGTCCATATTACGTTTCTATTAGAAAAAAGCGTAAGACATTTCTTACGCTTTTGAATAAATTTATACAATGATTTATTATTCAAGTATCACTAATTTTGTCCTTTCAATTACCTCATTATCAGACTCTATTTGTATAATATATAGGCTATTCAGATAATTTTTGGTATCTAATTCATAAACACGTTGCCCTTTTGATATATTATCGTTAAAGATCAGTTTTCCAAATTGATCATATACTTTTACTTGATAATCATCTTCTATTACTTTACCAAAATCAAGCTGTGTAAAATGCCTAGCTGGGTTAGGGTAGAGGGTTAATGTATTTTGTTCAAAATATTCATCAGTTGAAGTTACTAAATTGATACCTTTATTAATCAATGGTACAACAATGGCTTGATATATTGTTTTATTGATTTCATCCTGTAAGAAGATGACTACTTCTATATCTTCGAAGTTAGTTGTTCCAGTATTTGCACTAGTGCTACCAGGAGTCCAAGTAATAACTTTTGTAAACGCACCATTATTCATTTCAGCTACAGGAATAAATGTGCCTGTGGCTGAAGGAAGCATATGTTTTAATACATATTGAGCCGTAATACCACCTTCACTCATACTGTTTTCAACCAGAGCCACATGAAGTAACCCATTATTAATATTCTCTGGAGCAGTGATATTTTTTTCAAGTGTCACAGTAATTATAACATCATCTTTATCAGTTGGCTGATCAATTACTGCAGAAATTTGATAGTCTGCTAATTGTAGAGATCTTCGTTGAAATTCATCAATCCCCCACTTAGAGAAATAACCATCTGTAGTATTTTTACTAGCATCCCCATCTAAAACAGCATAAGGTACACTATTTACATTATAGAAGGCAGCCCTGGCACTTGGAGCTACTTGGTTAAGTAAATTGAAAACATCTGGCTCAGGAAAATCTGTGTGATAGTTAATGATAACAGCTTCCACACCTTCCTTTGCATTATTAACAAAGTCTATATCAATATAATCTTTTTCTTTAATGTAATTGACTGCATTGGTATTGGTGAAATTTTCTAGTAAAACAGTCCGTGTTCTTTCTCCAATACGAACATTATTAAATGCAAAGCCTTGGGCTTGAATAGCTGCTATCCTATCAGCAGATGAAAAAGCCATCCTAAATGTTACATTGCTTTTGTTTAACAGTTCATTTAAACTATGCTTAGCTGTAGTAAACAATTTGTTCTCATCTGCAGTGTGATTCCCTGTCCAGCCATAATCATTAGTAGTTTGTTCTCCTGGAGAAGCTAGAATGTTGATGGCATTATACCATGAAATCCCTGAGTTTTTACTACCATCTGTACTTGTGCTCCCGAGTATTGCCCAGCTCTTTCTGCTATCAGTAACATTGTAGTTATCAGTAGAATATTGAAAAGCTACTCCATCACTTTCTTCTAAATTCCAGAAAGCTTCAGCTTCAATTAGTGGTCGTTTTAATGCACTAAGGTTATAAGTAGGACTGTATACATATGATTTATCATTTGCTGTATAGACACTATTAGCATTAGTTACCCAAACTAATTCGGATCCTGTATTTATATCTACAGCTCTTTCCCATGATCCAGAACCATTTGCAGACCACGGCACCCATAAGCCATCTGGATCAGTTTCTGTAATGCCTTTTACTGAATCTACGACTACATTTTGTAATACTATAATAGGTAATTTTAATGAGTCAGTACAATTATAACTTGAAACAGCATAAAGCGATATGCTATCATAATTTACAAGTGGGGTGTTAAACTTATGTGTAGCAATATGATTAATTCCCCCTGCATTACCAGTTTCTGTAAATTCAGTACCTTCTTCAAATTTCCATCGTATTGAGGCTAAATGATCGATATTTGAACTTACATTCAACCCACTAGTTAATGTAGTAGTACTTGTAAAAGTAAAAGTGTCAATAACATTTACTCCTGTATAGCTAAAATCAACTGATGGAATGGCGCCAACTTGTATTACTTTGATAGAATCATCAATACACCCTTTTTTAGTGGTTACATCAAGTCTGATAGAATAGTTTCTTGAAACAGCAAATGTTTCTGTTGGTTCAAATGAACTATTATCACCAATAAAATTTTCATTATCCACAGTCCATTGCCAAGAATTTACATCAAACTCACCCAGATTAACACCATCTAAAGTTGATGAATTTGTAAACTTCACTTCTTGCCCTTCACATCCAGTTATATCAGTAAAACTTGCAATAGGTTTAGGGTTTACATTTATTGAAATAGTGTCTGTACTTTCACAAGTTGTAATATTGTTCCTAACATAATATTGATAAATATTCTTAGTTAAGTCAGGGAAGCTACTTCTATTATTGAAAACTATTTGAGGAAATACAGTACCAACACCTGCATTATTATCACTTAGACTTGAAAAGTTATTTGTAATAGGTACGTAGGAACCTACAGACCATTCTACCATTTCAATAATTTCTTCAGCATCGGAATGAATAGCCCTGTCAATTTCTCCAGTTAAAATAATGTCTACATCGTCTTCACAAAAGTCAACGGTATTTCCTGATAGAGGACTTATATTAGATGTGAAGCTAAATATGGTTGGTGCATCTGATATTGATACTACTTTTTTAAGTTCTATTGTATCTGCCACATTAAAAATATTTACATACCTTCCAATAAACTGAAGCGCCACACTACTTTGATCCACACTATCTTTTGCTGCTATATTAGGATAAAATAGGTAGTCATTTCCACTTGCAATTAATACGCCTGTTGTTGGATCTATATTAGCTTTGTAAGCTCCTGGAATAGCTCCAGCTAAATCATCTGTATTTAGCCAAAGTGTATCTAGTCGGAAACCATCTTGAGATGTAGCAGATATTAGTACTTCTTGAGTATCGAACCCTGTAGCTTTATCTCCTGACAAGCAATATTTTTCTTGTAGGTCGATAATTGAGTTGTTTTCATCGAATACGGTAATTGTTTTAATCCCATTAGCTACACATTGATTTGCATCTGTATGAGATAAGGTAATAGTATGGGTAGTATTACCTGCTGTACTTGGATTGAACTTGTATTTATTAATACCTGTATCAAAGAAGACTCCATTACCATAAAATTCATTAGTTCCCAAGATTAAGGAAGGATCTGGTTCAATTGTAAGAGCAGATTGTAAATTACCAACTGATGTTACATCAGGATCGAATTTGAATGTAGCATTTGCAACAGAATTGTACCCTACTAAATTTATTAAATTAATGTTAGGAATGAAATCACTAGTACCTCCTGCCAGTTTAACAACAGCTGCTGTAGAACCTCCATTAATAGACTGAAACCTAAATCCTGATACAACAATCTGATCCCTTTGGCTAGCAGTAGAACTTACATCATAAGTTATTTGTATGATTGAACTTGATATATAAGTAGTGATAAAATTAGATAAACCTGCTGATGAAAGACTAAAATCAGGAGTCACTCCATTTTCAAAAACAAAATCATCAGAATTTATACCAAGTATCATAGAGTGTGATCCATTAGTAAAATCAGTGTCAACTCCTTCTCTTATCACTAATGGGCTAATTTGTGGTTGTATATCTCCTTCGCAAATGGGTAGCTCAGGAGCAATGATAGTTACACCTGAAGTAGAGCTACCAGCAGTTGTGTTGAGTGTTGAAATTCCAATATCAATATTGTTCATCTGTACTAACCCTACATCTTCGGCCATTGCATATACCTGAAAATCTGTATTGGTAGCTAATCCATTAATGAAATTTACATGCTGTTTATTAGGTAGAAGAACATCAAATGTACCCATTGCAAGAAATCCAGTAACCGTATTGTCTTGAGCAAAAACTTGTGTACCTGTTGGAGCAACAAATCCTCCTACACTTGGGTCTACAACTATATAATATACCTTTCCCTTTTCATCTAAATCTAAGGAAAAGCTAAATCCCTGATCGTCTATGTTGGATATAGATATTGCAGACATCACTGGAGGTGTAATATCTGCTGTGCGGAAGTTCCAGATTGTATTGCTAGAGTGACCATCGTATAAATTTTGACTTGTGGATTCATCCCTAAACCCAGCAAGACTAACTATGTTTTTATCACCAGGAGCAATTGTGATATAATAATTGGTCTCTGGTTCTAAGCTTTTTAGTGTTCTTTGAAGAGGAGTAATAGGATCTGCAT
>JAOUKH010000142.1 GCA_029882685.1 Cyclobacteriaceae bacterium | reverse complement strand
AAAGGAGGAATTGGGGAGCGATGGTGTACATCCAAATGCAGCTGGATATTTGATTATGGAACCTATTTTAGAAAATGCTTTATCAAAAGTTTTGCCTAATAAATAATTGTCATTTAAACCCGGATTATGCAATAGAGAAAATATTCATCATATGTTTTGTTTTCTTGATGATTAATATTTTTCAGTACATTACCCAATAAAACGAGACCATACTTGCAGAATAGCAACTTAGATGTTAAATGCGTTTGCCCTGATCATTAACCTTCTGGAAGGCTAATTCCTTTAATTTTTCTGTAAAGTGAAATGGCAGCACTATCCGTCATACCAGAGATAAAATCTATACAAGCCATGAGTATAGCATATACTTCCTTCTGGTTACTATCCATTCGTGATTTTATATCCTCGGGAAGTAAACGCATAAGATTGGCATGTTTTCTAGAGCAAGCTTCTTTCTCAAAGTAATAATTATATGCTGCTGCCGAAAATGACTCCAACAAACCAGGTAATACCTCAAAGCCTGCCGCTTCTTTTTCCATCACTTTCCGTGATTGATATATTTTAGAAATAGATATTTTCTCTATTTCATCAAGAACTTCACTCGATTCAATTTGTCCTGTTAAGGCCTTATCAAAAGTTCCATTCAACATCAGCTTTTCATTTGATAAAAATACGTCTACGCATTGATCTACCAACTTACTAATTGCCATGGCACGTAGTATTCCAATTTTTTCGGCATTGCTGCTGTATTTGTTAAGCTTTTCACGATCAAAATTTTTCCCGATTATTTTAGCGAAAAGATCAACTGTATCGTCAAAACCAACTAAACCTAATCGGCAACCATCCTCTAGATCAATTACCTGATAACAGATATCATCTGCTGCCTCAACTAAAAAAGCTAAAGGATGTCTATTCCAAACTAAATCCTCTTTAGAAGCGCACAATAAACCAACTTCTTTAGCCACTTGTGAAAAGGCTTCTTTTTCACTTTGGAAAAAGCCATATTTTTTCTGGCTCTTCTTTGTTTTATCTCTTTCGTTGATTTTTGATTCTCTAGGGTATTTTGTGAAAGCTGCAAGCGTAGCATAAGTCAATTGCAAGCCTTGATTTTGCTGCATTAATCGAAAACCCTGGGCATTACCTTCAAAATTAACTGCATCTTCCCATTGTTTCTTATTCAACTTTTTTTTAAACAACTCCCCTTGAGGGTGATGTTTAAAAAAATCTGAAATCGCTGATTCTCCCGAATGACCAAAAGGTGGATTTCCTATATCATGTGCCAAAGAAGCCGCAGCTACTATAGCACCAAAATCGAATGATGAAAAGCCCTTTTCAGCTAATTCTGGATATTGATCAATAAGTACTTCTCCTACTTTTTTTCCTAATGAACGCCCCACACTTGATACTTCCAAACTATGAGTTAAGCGCGTATGCACAAAATCATATTCGGGCATTGGATGTACTTGTGTTTTATCCTGTAACCTCCGAAATGGATGGGAAAAAATAATACGATCGTAATCCTGCTCAAAGGCACTACGAAAACTCTCTTTTATTTCTGATTTTTTTCCAATTCGATCAGAAGAAAGTAGTTGTATCCAGTTCATCATGGGCTATAAAATTAGAAGCGCAAGATAAAAGAATTATTGATCAGTAATGACAATTACACATTACTTTGAAGAAGCTCTAATAAAATGATAAAAAGAAAACGGCTTCGCTCAGTCTCCTAATAAGGTTCACTAAACGAAGCCGAAATACATTTTAACTATACTTATAAATTATAGTTCTTTAAATACTTTTTCAAGTAACACTTTTGTAGCTTTTATTCCTTCATCTTCGGAAAGGTTATCCCCTTCATACTCAATTCCAACGTAACCTCTAAAACCTGACTCTTTTACAATTTTCATAATTCTTAAAAAGTCAGAACTTACTTCATTTCCATTTTCATCAAAGTCATTTGCTTTAGCACTAACACCTTTAGCATATGGCATTAGATCAGTCATACCTTGGTATCTATCATATTCATTAGCACAGCCATCAGCAGTTCTTTCAATACAGAAATTACCAAAGTCAGGAAGTGTTCCAACATTGTCCATTCCCACTGCTTTCATTACTCCAGAAAGCCATGTTCCATCAGATGAGTAACCACCATGATTTTCTACAATTATGTTGATCCCTTTTGATGCACCGTACTCACCTAATTTAGCAAGTCCAGCAGCTGCATTTGCCGCAACTTCTTCTGCTGTACCTTGTCCTGCTGCATTAACTCGTATAGAGTGTGCACCTAAAAATTTAGCTATATCTACCCATATGTAATGATTTTCAACAGCCGTCATACGAGCTACAGAATCAGCATCACCGAGGTTACCCAAACGGTCACACATAATTAATCCTACAGTTACACCAGCTTCTTCACATTTTTGCTTGAAAGTGTTCCAGTACTCTTGATTATTGGCCTTAGTAAAATAAAAAACATTTACCAATTCAATAGAGTTAATACCATATCCAGCAGAAATTTCAGGAAAATCTATAGGATCAATATCACCTTTCAATACAGAATCCGGAGACATGTTATACAATTTGTTATACGTTTCCCAACTATCCATAGCTGAGCCGAAAAACGACTTGTGTAACGACCATTGTGCTAGAGAGATTTGAAAATCAGGAGCTGTTTCTGTTTCAGAGACTGAAGCTTCTGTCGATGATTGAGATCCTGTGCCACAAGACATAAGGAAGGCTGTAGCTATAACCATTAAAAAGGTTTTAGCCACAAAGATATTTTTTTTACTTTTCATTATTTATTATTTATTTAAACGGCAATATCGCATATAATTAATAATTAAACAATAAAAATTAGAAATTTATATTGTTATCAGTGACTCTAAATAATGGCTAGAAAGTTCCTGTTTAATGAAAGAGGATAATCACTTGAATGAGTAAAAGGACTATTAGCAAGCAATATTATGGTAAATGTAGAACTAATTTTAATTATTGAAAAAAATAGCTCAATTTGTTTGTTAAGAAATTACAAAGAAAACAAATACCAAAATTGACATGATGCCATTTACAATAGCAAAATTCATAACGGTTTCTGGATTTTTCATTTGAAAAGCACCTAAATAGGAGGTGATTAATAGAATGATTAAGAAAAAGGAAAAACTACGGTAAATACTCACATGCACATAGTATACATATTTTTTCCCATCAATTACTATCGACATTTTTAGTAACTTATTAAACAGTGGAGTATAACTCAATTCTACTTTATGACCTCTATAAATATTTCTAATAATAGGGTCATCTACACCAAAATTGCCACTCCTCAATATTAGCTTGTATTCTCCACGATATCTGTTTATCTCAATAGCCTGGACCTGATCATGAGTTATACTACTGGGAAGGAAATAGTCGAAACAAATCGACACGCCAAAAACAAAGCATACAAATGAAATTCTTTTAAAGTGTTTTATGTAAGGTGTTACATCAATTTTTGGCTTATAGACAGGGCGTCTGCGATTAGTATTAGAACGCCTCCTAGCATAAGGGTTTCTTGTGGATTGGTTTGATGGATGTATTGGTGGCTTTATTCTTTGTAAATCATAAAGTGCTCTGCTTTCTTTTTTACCTAAAACATTATAAGCTTCATTAATTTGAGCAAATAATTCACCTGCCCCACTATAGGTTGTTTTATCTGGATGATATTTTAAGGCAAGTTTTCTATACGACCTTTTGATCTCCTCCTGAGTGGCATTATTACTAACCTCTAATATTTTATAGTAATTTTTCACTGCTGTAAAATAAGAAAGGCTTCGTTTGAAACGAAGCCTTCGAGTATAATTTAATGTTAAATTATCACATTAAGTCAACATTCCACCATCAACTTGCAATACTTGCCCTGTAACATAAGAAGACATATCTGAAGCTAAATACACACAGGCATCAGCAATATCTTCAGGTTTACCTCCGCGTTTTAATGGGATAGCATCTCTCCAACCTTGCACAGTATCAGGGTCTAATACATCTGTCATTTCTGTTTCGATAAACCCAGGAGCAATGGCATTTGAACGAATTCCTCTAGATCCTAATTCTAAAGCAACTGATTTAGTAAAACCAATAATTCCAGCTTTTGATGCTGAATAATTAGATTGGCCTGCATTACCCTTTAGTCCAACTACCGATGTCATATTAATAATAGAGCCACTCCTCTGTTTCATAAAAGTACGGTTAGCTGCTTTTACCGTATTAAAGCATGATTTCAAATTGATATTAATCACTTGATCCCACATCTCCTCATTCATTCTCATCAATAAATTATCTTTAGTAATTCCCGCATTATTTACCAAAACATCAAGAGTTCCAAACTCGGCTACTACATCATTTATCAATTGTTCTGCTGCAGTAAAATCAGAGGCATCACTTCTAAAACCCTTAGCCTTTACACCTTTTTCTTGTAATTCTTTTTCAAGAGCTTCTCCTTTTTCTATACTTGACAAGTAAGTGAATGCTATATTTGCTCCTTGTTCAGCAAATTTATTAGCAATAGCTTTTCCAATTCCTTTTGAAGCTCCTGTTACTAAAGCTGTTTTTCCTTCTAATAGTTTCATAGTTAAATGGGTTATTCTAGATATTCACATTTTATATTGCATTCCAAAAGTACATATTTCTGTTTGAAAAAAAATTAGAGTCACCTAATTCCATTATCAGATTGTTTAACCTCTTCTTGATTTTTTTCTACGCCCATTTCGATTAACTTTGCAGCCATTAATTTTTGATAAAAAACGCAATCGATATGTCAACAACAAAATACGACTTAATTGTAATAGGTAGTGGTCCTGGAGGTTATGTAGCAGCAATACGTGCTTCACAATTAGGCATGAAAGTAGGGGTGGTAGAAAAAGCTGAAATAGGTGGAATTTGTCTTAATTGGGGGTGTATCCCTACCAAAGCTTTATTGAAAAGTGCAAATGTTTTTGAATACATTCAACATGCTGAAGATTATGGTATTACCATTAAAGATGCTAATGCCGATTTTGAAGGTATAGTGAAAAGAAGCCGTGATGTTGCCAGTGGAATGAGTAAAGGGATTCAGTTTTTATTTAAGAAGAATAAAATCGATCAGATTACTGGTTTTGGAAAACTTAAAGCAGGAAAAAAGGTTGCAGTGTCTGATGATAGTGGTAAGTCAACAGACTACACCGCAGATCATATTATTTTAGCAACTGGAGCACGATCAAGAGAGCTACCAACTATGCCTATAGATGGTGAAAAAATAATTGGTTATCGCCAAGCAATGACCCTACCTAAAAAACCGAAAAAAATGGTGGTAGTGGGTTCTGGTGCCATAGGAGTTGAGTTCGCCTATTTTTATAATACTTTAGGTACCAATGTTACAATAGTGGAATACTTACCTAACATTGTTCCGGTCGAAGACGAAGATGTTTCTAAACAACTAGAACGAACATTCAAAAAATCGGGAATGAACATCATGACTAATGCCGAGGTTACTAATGTAGATACTAAAGGTAAAGGTTGTAAAGTTACTATAAAGACTAAAAAAGGTGAAGAAGTTATTGATTGCGATGTTGTACTATCTGCAGTAGGCGTGTCAACTAACATTGATGGAATAGGATTAGAGGACATTGGTGTAGCTACAGATAAAGGTAAAGTATTGGTAGATGATTACTACAAAACAAATATTCCTGGTGTATATGCCATTGGAGATATTGTGCATGGTCCAGCTCTGGCACATGTAGCTTCTGCCGAGGGAATAACTTGTGTTGAAAAAATTAAAGGCCATAACCCAGAGCCAATTGACTACAATAATATCCCAGGATGTACTTATTGTAGTCCAGAGATAGCTTCAGTAGGTTATACCGAAAAAGCAGCTAAAGAAGCAGGATATGAAATTAAGGTAGGTAAATTCCCTTTCTCAGCCTCAGGGAAAGCGAGTGCTGCAGGAGCTAAAGATGGTTTTGTGAAAGTAATATTTGATGCTAAATATGGAGAATGGCTAGGTTGTCATATGATTGGTGCTAATGTAACTGAAATGGTTGCGGAAGCTGTTGCAGCTAGAAAACTAGAAACCACAGGGCATGAAATCATAAAAACAATCCATCCCCATCCAACTATGTCAGAAGCAATAATGGAAGCTACTGCTGCTGCTTATGATGAGGTAATTCATTTGTAGGGAAGAATTGTAAATTAATACTATGAAAAAAGGTTTCTCAATTTTTGAGAAACCTTTTTTATTACTTGGATCAATTTATGATACTTTTTTCTTCATGTTCGAATTCTATCGTTTTGCAGTATTAATTATGTTTTAGTTCTGGTTAACTGCATAAGGAACGATTGAATCAAAAAGATTTTTATTTTTTTGATTCGATATTCTTAGATCATGTTCCCTTTGAAGATTCATCCAAAATTCAGGGGTAGTGCCAAAATATTTAGAAAAACGTATTGCTGTATCGGGAGTAATGCTACGCTTACCTTTAATAATCATACTAATTGCTGTTTGCTGAATGCGTACTGATTTAGAAAGCCTATAAGGAGTAATTCCAAGAGGCTTTAAAAACTCTTCTTCAAGTATTTCACCAGGAAAAATGTTTGCTAAATTTTTCATAACTATTGCATTAATGATAATCCGTAATTTTTACACTTTCAGCATCATTACCTGACCAAATGAAAATTATGCGCCATTGGTCATTAATTTTAATGCCTTGATACCCGTTCAAATCATCTTTCAAAGGATGGAGGTTATTACCTGGGGGTACTTTCAAATCAAATAATTTATGAGCAGCGTTTATCATAAATAATTTGCGTAATGCTATTTTTTGAATTTTACTATCCCACTTTGTGGTTCTTACTCCGTTCCATACTTTTTCAGTATGTTTACAACTAAAGTCTAATATCATTCTATATTAATATACGGCAAAGATAGTATTTTGTTACGATACTAACAAGTGTGGGTACCAACATATATAATAGTTTGGTTATGACAGTGAATTGATCGTTTGAAGGTGCTTTGATATTTAGAAGTATAGATTCAATTATTTTTAGTGGATGCAGATTCTATATAAATAGAATTGCAAACCGTAGTCCAATCACTGGTGTATATAAATATTGTAACTTAAAAATCCCTAACACTTGGATTTTTACTTTAGTGTACTATACCACACTCCTTACAAAACTTACGCTTACCAACTTTCCTTTTTTTAGGTTTTCGTTTGTGCCCAAAGTAAGAAGGGTCAGAATATTGAGGTTTTTGCATTTCTTTTTGTTGCTTTTTATAAGCCTTAGCATTGGCTTCCATACGATCTTCAAATTCCTGAACTTTCTGCTCCATGGTAATTTGATACCGCTCATGTGCACTTTTTTTCTTTTTCCCCTTCTTTCTTTTTTTAGTAGGAGCTACAACTGCACTCTCTTCACCTGATGGTGAAAATGCATTGTCCTGCTGGGAGTTTTCTTTTTTAGGAGACTCTTTTTTCTTTTTGGATTGTCCATAAGTAGTGATCGTAGCCAACGATACCAATAAAAAAACAATTAGAGAAAACTTTTTATACATAGCACTTAAAATTATTACATAAATATAACTGATTTTGAATACAAATATTGTATAACAAAAAAGCATCCAATAATAATTGGATGCTTTAAAAAATGTGGAGAATAACGGATTCGAACCGATGACCCCTACACTGCCAGTGTAGTGCTCTAGCCAACTGAGCTAATTCCCCTTTTCAGATTTCAAATATACAACTATCTTCAAATAATATGACCATTGTAAAAAAAATGCATTTCTTTAACAAAAATAAAATGCATTATTGTTTTTTATAAGTATCTGTACAACAGTGTTTTAATGATATTTTTGAAGTTAATTGGCTACAGGATTTAATAATCCATTTCTTTATAGAAAATTTATTTGTAAAAAATAATTCATATATTTTGATTTTCAAATAAAAAATTATGAAGTACGGGTTTGTTATTGATAATAGAAAGTGCATCGGCTGTCATGCATGTACTGTAGCATGTAAGTCAGAACATGATGTTCCTGTTGGTGTCAATAGAACTTGGGTAAAACAAGTTGAAAAAGGTATTTACCCAAATACCAAAAGAGTGTTTTCTGTAACTCGCTGTAATCATTGTACTGATGCACCATGTGTAAGTATATGTCCTACAGAAGCATTGTTTAAAAGAGAAGATGGAATCGTTGATTTTAATAATGACCGATGCATAGGGTGTAAATCATGTATGCAGGCTTGTCCTTATGATGCATTATATATTGATCCTGAAACAAATACAGCTGCAAAATGCAACTATTGTGCACATAGAACAGATATTGGATTGGAACCAGCGTGTGTAAATGTTTGTCCCGAGCAAGCAATTGTTTCTGGAGATATGGAGAACCCAGAAACGAAAATTTCTCAATTAATCTCAATGCAACAGGTTAAAACAAGAAAACCTGAAAAAGGTACTAATCCAAATGTCTATTACATCAATGGAGATGAAAGTTCTCTTAACCCATCAGCTACCGAGCGTTCAAGTGCTTATATATGGAGTTCGCAGTCTACTGGTGTTGGTCATTATGCAAAATATGCTGAAAGCCTTACCAAAGGGAAGGACTTGATAGATATGATCCAAGAACTTAAAGGGCATACTCCTAGTAGTAAGGAAGCCACTTATGGTGGAAACCAAGATAAACCAAAACAGGTAGAAGTAGTCATGAAGACTGCAAATGCAAAACGTGTTTATGACACCCCTGACAAAGGTGTGCTTTGGGGATGGGAAGTATCAGCTTATGTACTAACTAAAGCAATATCGGCTGGAGCATTTTTAGTCTATTTTTTGGGTAGTATGTTAGACATGTCTTCTTCAACTGAACTAACTTGGACAGCAGGAATAATTTCACTTGTATTTCTTTTATTAACTGGGCTGTTTTTAGTGATGGATCTTGATCGACCTGACCGATTTTTATATGTTCTTCTTAGACCACACTGGGAAAGCTGGTTAGTGAAAGGGGGCTATTTTATTACTATTTTTGGAGGTGCAATTACTTCTTGGCTGGGTGGGGTGTATTTTAACATTCCATTACTATCACAAATTGGTTTTTGGGGTTCTTTTATATTTGGTATTATGGTAGCTGTATACACTGCATTTCTTTTTGCTCAAGCAAAAGGAAGAGATTTTTGGCAAAGTCCAACGATGGCGATTCACATGATTATTCATTCTATAATGGCTGGTAGTGGTGCGCTTATTATCGCTAGTCAGTTTGTATTAATTTCAGATGAGTGGATAACACTATTCTCCACTATTTTAACATTTTCGGTGGTAGCAAACCTTCTGATTATGTTAATAGAATTAACCATTACACACCCTACTGAAGATGCGGCAAGAACTGTACAAATGATATTAAAGGGGAGATATGCTCGCCTATTTTGGATAGGTGTGATTATTTGCGCAAATATACTACCCCTTGTATTAATATGGGTGGCCAGTCCAATACTTATAGTTGTCGCATCTGTTATCATTTTGATTGGCATATATATTACTGAAAAAATATGGATTGAAGCTCCTCAGAGAATTCCATTAACTTAAAAGAAAAAAATGAGTCACAAGCATAGTTCCACTATAATTGAAAAAATCGCAGAGAAGTTAAAGATTATTCCAAATCTTCATGCGGAGGAAATTGATCCTATTAACCCATTAACTGAACCTGGAGATCTTACAAAATTTCCACCCCCCGAAAAATGGGATGATTGGCAAGAATATGAAGCCAAAGGATGGGCTAGAAAAGAAAAGAAAAATTATAGTATAGTCCCTACAACTTGTTTTAATTGTGAGTCAGCATGTGGCTTACTTGCTTATGTAGATAAAGAAAAGGGATCTGTAAGGAAATTCGAAGGGAATCCATATCACCCTGCTAGTAGGGGAAGAAATTGTGCA